>JARRPN010000014.1:0-22959 GCA_037382875.1 Calditrichaceae bacterium
GGTTGGAAAGCCGGAATTATCGTACTCCTGATTGATATGTTTAAAGGTTTTATCCCGGTATTCTGGATAGCCGGTATATTCCACCAGAATCCGGATACCTTGATTTATTTTCAGTTATTAGCCGGAATCTGCGCGATTCTTGGACATATATGGACCATTTTTGCCGGATTTAAAGGTGGTAAAGGTGTGGGAACATCAGCGGGTGTATTCCTTGGTTTAGCTCCGTTAGCACTGGGTCTTGCTTTACTTGTATTTATAATTATTGTATGGCTGACGCGATATGTTTCCCTTGGTTCAATTCTGGCAGCATTAACACTGCTTATTATATTATCTTTGCAGAAATTTGTGTTTGAAATGTATATACCAGATATTTTGTTATACGTTTGTACCGTTATTGTTGTATTGATATGGATTGCACATAAAGAGAATATAAAACGATTGCTAAAAGGCGAAGAAAATAAACTGAAGTTCGGAGAAGAAAAAGAGGTAAAGGATTTTTAAAATGAAAGTTGCTGTGATTGGTGCAGGTAGTTGGGGAACAGCCTTGGCTTTGGTGCTTAATTCAAATAAACATGAAGTTAAATGCTGGACAATTGAGGAATCGACTATTAATGACATTCGTAATAAAGGTGAAAATACAAGGTTTTTACCTGGCGTAGCAATTCCAAAAGATCTTTTTGTAACCAGTGATCTCATGGAAGCCGCACATGACGCAGAGGTCATAGTAAATTCAGTACCATCACAGGTAACACGCAGTGTTGCACCTCAGGTATGTAAAATCCTTAAATGTAAAGATCAAATTTGGGTGACTGTAGCGAAGGGAATTGAAAATAATACATATCTAAGAATCTCAGAGGTCATTAACCAGGCAGCTAATATCCCATTAGAAAGTATTGTAGCTCTTTCCGGTCCGAGCCATGCCGAAGAAGTTGGTAGAAATATTCCTACAGCGGTTGTTTCATCTTCAGTAAATCTTGAAGCAGCGAAATTTGTCCAAGATCTATTTATGACGCCTTATTTTCGTGTTTATGCCAGTCCGGATATTATTGGCGTGGAATTGGGCGGCGCTTTAAAAAATATTGTAGCGCTGGCAGCAGGTATCTGCGATGGCGCCGGATTTGGTGATAATACGAAAGCAGCTCTTATGACCCGCGGTTTGGTTGAGATGAGCCGATTAGGAATCGAAATGGGCGCTCAGGGAGATACATTTGCTGGTTTAAGCGGTATGGGTGACCTTATTGTTACCTGTATGAGTAAACACTCCCGAAACCGTCATGTTGGAGAAGAGATTGGGAAGGGAAGAAAGCTCGATGATGTTCTCGGTGAAATGGTTCAGGTAGCAGAAGGTGTAAAAACAACCCTTTCGGCTTATGAGATATCTCAAAAACGTGGCGTTGAAATGCCGATCACGGAACAAATTTATCTTACGTTATTTCAAAATAAAGCACCCATGGAAGCTATGTACGATTTAATGACTCGTGCTTCGAAATTAGAAGATTGGGGAAGTTGACAAAATATCTAAATTTAATAGGTGACTCAAGTATGCTTTATATAGTAAGCATTATAAATAAGAAACTTTATTTAAATGTTGTATGTTTGGCCATTATAGCACAATAAAAGCAATTGTAAATTTAAAAATATCTTCCATCCATATAATGAGAAGGGAGGTTTAACATGATAAAATCGATTTTACTACCCATTGATGGTTCTAATTATTCTGAAACTGTTTTGAAGTATGGCATGTATATGTCAAAAAAATTCGATGCGGTAGTACGTGTTTTAAGTGTAGTTGATATACGATTAATTGACTGGAGTATGGCTACCGGTGCTGAAAGCTTTGTTCCTTTAATGCCATCAGCAGATTTTCAGGCTGAATCTCAAAAGATGCAGGAAGAAAAAGCAGAGAAAGTGAACAAAAAAGCAGAAGGGATATTAAAGAAATCGGGAATTAAACACGAGATCATAAAATCTTCAGGCATTCCTGCGGATGAAATATGTCATTATGCTATGGAAAATGATTTTGTAATTATGGGCATACGTGGCGAATATGAAAAATGGACGAATAAGTTTCTTGGCGCTACCGTTGAAAGTGTTACCCGGCAAATTAATAAACCAACCATGCTGGTTGATAAGGACTTTCATGAAATCGAGCGTGTACATTGTGGATATGACAGCAGTAGTTACGCAAATAAAGCACTTCAACTATCCGCCTATATTGTCAGTACTCTAAAAATAAATCTTCAGGTTATTGCAATTTCAGCGTCTGATGAAGAACGTCAACAAATGTTGAATGAAGCTGATCGATACCTTAATCCGTATGAAATTGAATATAATTTACGGCATGAAACTGGTGATCCGTCAGAAACACTTGTAAATGTACAAAATAATGCACCGGCACCTTCGTTAATGGTAATTGGAAGTTATGGGCACACCAGACTTCGTGAAGCTATAATCGGCAGCACAACGGTTGAAGTGATGCGCAAAGCTCAGAAACCAGTACTCTTGGCAAAGTAGTAATCTATGAGTGGAAAAATAATAACATTAACACGCCATATCATTGAGGAACAGCGAAAGTTTCCACAGGCAACAGGTCAATTTACAGATTTAATGAATGATATTGCCTTTGCGGCCAAATTGATATCTTACCACACTAATAAGGCCGGTTTAATGGGAATTCTTGGTGAGACGGAAGATATTAATGTTCAGGGTGAAATTGTCAAGAAGCTGGATATATTTGCTAATGAAACTATGGTTAGAGCTTTGGATCATAATGGCCATTTATGTGTGATGGCTTCTGAAGAATCTGAAGATATTATTCAAATTCCCGAACAGTATCCGCTTGGTAAATATGTGTGTTTATATGATCCGTTGGATGGATCATCCAATATTGATGCAAATGTCAGTGTGGGGACTATTTTTGCAATATATAACCGGATCTCACCAGATGGTCATCCAGGAACTCTGGGCGACTGCTTACAAAAGGGTATTAATCAGGTATGTGCCGGATATGTGGTATATGGTTCGAGTACTATGCTGGTATATACAACAGGTAATGGTGTCCATGGATTCACACTCGATCCCAGCTACGGTGAATTTATTCTATCACATCCTTATATTAAAATGCCAAAAAAGGGAAGTATTTATAGTGTTAACGAAAGTCACTTTGATTACTGGGATGAAAATATCAGAAATTATATTCATTACATAAAGAAAGTTGATGAAAAAACTGGAAGACCTTTAAATTCTCGCTACATCGGATCCATGGTAAGTGATATTCATAGAAATCTGCTTTATGGCGGAATTTATTTATATCCGCCAAGTAAATTGGTTCCCAAAGGTAAGTTAAGACTTACATACGAGTGTAATCCGATTGCTTTTATTATTGAACAAGCCGGCGGCAAGGCCAGTAATGGTATTGATCGTATTATGGAAATCGAACCCAAGAATCTTCATATGAGAATCCCATTTATCGCAGGTTCAAGTGAGGATGTATCCCTGTATGAAGATTTTATCCAAAATAAAACTCGGAATAACTATAATTAGATATTTTTATTAAGAGATTGTATCAATTCTGACCTTGATAAGTTTTTACAGGCTTTTTATATTTTGTTTTTACAACGATAAATTCACCAATTACGAGAGATTCTATTATGTCGACTATTATTAGTATTGCTGATGTAGGACAGTATGAGGGGCAGGAAATCACTATTCGGGGATGGTTATATAACATGCGCTCGAGTGGAAAACTGCGTTTTTTACTATTGCGGGATGGATCACAAACCATACAATGTGTGGTATTTAAAAACGATGTGACTGAACAAGTATTTGAAGATACGGATAAACTGACACAGGAAAGTTCTCTTATTGTTACCGGTAAAGTAGCTGCTGACAAACGATCACCAATAGGATTTGAAATCCAGGTAAATCATCTGGAAATTGTCCATATTGCAGCTGAATATCCCATAACAAAAAAAGAGCATGGTACAGATTTTTTGATGGATCATCGTCATTTATGGCTTCGCTCATCACGTCAACATGCCATTATTCGCATCCGTCATCAGGTAATTCATGCAGCACGTAAATTTTTTGATGATCAAGGTTATCTGCTTGTTGATTATTCCCAAAGATACATTATAATGAAGCAGTAGAAATTCTAAAGAAAAACAATATTGATTTTAAAGCGGGTGATGATTTTGGCGGTACCGATGAAACGGTGATTTCTGAACAATTCGATCGGCCCGTCATTGTGCATCACTATCCGGCTGAAGTAAAAGCATTTTATATGAAACGTGATCCCGAACATCCGGAATACGCTTTAGCCATGGATATGCTCGCACCGGAAGGGTATGGGGAAATAATTGGCGGTTCGCAGCGTGAAGATGATTATGATGAGTTATTAAAACGAGTCAAGCAACATAATCTGCCGGAAGAGGCTTTTGCCTGGTATCTTGACCTTCGCAAATATGGTTCTGTTCCTCATTCTGGATTTGGATTAGGTATAGAACGCACTGTTGGCTGGATATGTGGCATTAAACACGTACGTGAAACAGTGCCATTCCCAAGAATGATGCAGAGAATTTATCCATAATTCTATTTTAAATATGACAAAAAAATTAATTGGTGTAATCGGTGCCAGAGAATGCCCCGAAAGCTCTATAAAATTAGCATATGAGGTAGGTCAGGAAATTGCCAGGCAGAGTTATGGACTGGTTTCCGGTGGTATGATGGGTACAATGGAAGCTGCCTCAAAAGGTTGCAAGGATGCAGGTGGATTAACCGTGGGTATTATTCCGGGTGATGATCCAGCCTTAGCAAATCAGTATCTGGATATCATTATTCCATCGGGCATTGGTATTATGCGAAACTTACTCATAATAAGATCTGCCGTTGGACTTATCGCTATTGACGGAAAATATGGGACCCTTTCCGAGATTGCTTATGCATTACAGGTAGGCAAACCAATCGTCGGGTTAAATACCTGGGATGTATCTGAGGATGTAATTAAAGCCAATAACGCCATTGAGGCTGTAAAAACAATAATAGAATTAACTACATGAAATCAGCATATAAAATTATTATTCAGGGAAGAGTACAAGGAGTCGGGTATCGCTGGTTTACCATGCAGGTTGCCCAAAAATTAGGCATAAAAGGTTATGTAAAAAATATAATGGATGGCAGTGTCGAAGTATTCGCACAAGGTGATGAGACATCCATACAAGAATTTCTAATACAGCTAAGAAATGGCCCATCATTCTCTAATGTTACAGATGTGAATATATTTGACGCCAATTTTGATCATAACTTAAATCAATTTAAAGTAACACATTAAATAAAGGTTTAATATGGAAATAATTGATCATGTTAAAGCTGGAATTCGTGATGTACCGGACTTTCCAAAAAAAGGGATTTTATTTAAAGATATAACTACAATTTTAAATGATCCTGAGTTATTTATTATGACCATGTCTTTATTTGAAAGGGCAGCCAAAGGTTTAAGTATTGACTATATTGCAGGTATTGAATCAAGAGGATTTATATTTGGTTCGGCTTTAGCCTACCATTTAGGTTGTGGTTTTGTACCGATTCGGAAACCGGGCAAATTACCGGCAGCGATACATTCTGAATCATATGCTTTGGAATATGGCACCGATTCAGTTGAGGTACATCAGGATGCTTTTAAAAAAGATGCCAATGTGTTAATAATTGATGATCTTTTAGCTACAGGTGGAACCGCATTGGCTGCATCCAAATTAGTAGAGAAATGCGGCGCAAAGGTAGTGGGATTACATTTTTTAATTGAACTAGAATTCTTAAAAGGTATAGATAAACTAAAAGATTACAATGTAGAATCTTTTATCAAGTTTTAATAAAGTATTCAATTATTTGCCTTTAGAACAACATGTAAATAAATTTGATGAAGATGATCAATGCCTCTGTAGCTCAGTGGATAGAGCAGTGGCTTCCTAAGCCATGTGTCGCAGGTTCGAGTCCTGCCAGGGGTACAATTTTAAGCCAGTAATTAACAGTCATTACTGGCTTTATTTATTTGTTATAATGAAAGCAGTGCAAATTATTGAAAAGGTATTGCCGATGTCTCTGGTAAAGGCGTATCTGGTGCACTTCTTGTATCGACCCTGCATGCTTCTTTAAAAGCCTATTCTAAGTACTCAAGTGATTTGAAAGAGATAACAATAAATTTAAATAAATTAATTATGGATATATCCACTTCAGATAAGTTCATAACAGCATTTATCGCCAAGTTCAATAAAAGAAGTTCAAGATTGGAGTACATAAATGCAGGACATAATCCACCCTTGTTGGTTAAAGCTGACAAGACTTTAGAACGTTTAAAATCTACTGGTATCAGTATTGGTGTTATTGATTTTGATTACAAAGTAGATTCGAAAACTTTAGATTCAGGAGATTTATTAGTATTGTTCACAGATGGTATAACGGAAACAGTTAACAAGAATAATAAAAATTTCGGAGATGATCGCTTAATAAACCTGGTGAAAGAATATACTTCAGAGTCATGTTCATCGCTTGAATATCGCATATTAAAGGCATTGAATACATTTCGGGATTCTGAAAATGCCCGGGATGATCTTTCCATGCTACTTGCACGAAAAAAATGAATAAAATAGATATTGTTGCCATATCATTATTCCCTGATAATATTTGATTATTATTTAACATCTAATTATATTTTTAGCTTTGAAAATTAAAAAATTATAGAATTTAATCAGTTAATTTAAACGTATTAAAAATATAAACTTACAAATGGTATAAACACTGGATATATAAAGGAGACAGAATGTTAAATCCTCGGAAGAAAATGACAAAGAAAGAGATCAAGGAAGATAAATTTGTTGAAGTTGCATTAAATGCAAAGGCATATGTAGAAGATAATTACAAACAAGTTAGCATCATAGTAGCTTCCGTTTTTGGCGTAATATTATTATTAATGGTCTGGAATTATGTTCACAAACAGAATGCAGAAGAGTCAGCAGCCTTACTGGGGCAAGCTCAACTTGAATATCAGAACCTGAATTACTCAAAAGCTAAGGATTTCATTATTCGATTAAAGGAAGAGTATCCTGGTACAGATGCCAGCGATCAGGGAACATTTTTATATGCAAATCTTTTATATCAGGAAAAGAATTTTGAGGAAGCTAAAGAATTTTACAAAGAATTTATTGATTCCTATTCTGGGAGCAATATTTTACTTGCATCTGGTTTAGCAGGATATGCAGCCTGCCTTGAGAAAGAAAACAATTTTGAGGAAGCTGCAGAATATTATATTCGTGCTCAGAAAAAAGCCAAAGATTTTATAGAAGCTCCAAATTATCTCTATTTAGCTGGTTTAAACTTTACAACTGCTAATAACTATGATGAAGCCAGAGATGCCTTCCAAGAAATTGTTGATGATTATGAGTCATCGGATCATCAAAATGATGCCAAAGCCAAATTAATTATGCTGGCAAATAAGTAGTATGGATATTCTCGATATTGAGAAGGAATATTTTTTAAACGTATACAAACGATTTCCTGCTGAAATCGAGAAGGGTGAGGGTGCCTATCTATTTGATACAAAAGGAAAAAGATATCTGGACTTCCTATCCGGGATTGCAGTAAATAGTCTTGGATATAATCACCCCTCAATAATTTCTGGGCTTCAGAAACAGATTAAAAGAAATCTCCATTTATCCAATTATTTTATTCAGGATGTACAGGTAGAACTGGCGAAAAAGATATTAAGCCTGACTCCATATTCTAAATTGTTCTTTACGAACAGTGGAACAGAAGCTATAGAAGGTTTGTTGAAGCTGGTTAGAAAATGGGGAAAAAATATTGATAAAGATGAGATTATTGCTTTTGAAGGCAGCTTCCACGGTCGAACTCTTGGCTCACTATCTATCACCATACAGGAAAAATATCAGAAAAATTTTTCGCCTTTGTTACCAAAGATCGTAACCGTGCCTTTTAACAATCCAGATGCATTAAAAGATGTAATTTCAAATAAGACTGTTGCCATATTTTATGAAGGTATTACCGGTGAAGGCGGCATACGTTCTGTTTCTAAAAATGTTTATCAGGTTATGGAAGAAGGAAGAAATAGATATAAATATCTTCTTATAGGAGATGAAATTCAAACCGGAGTGGGTAGAACAGGAAAATTCTACTATTATGAGCATTGTCCCATAGTTCCGGACGCTATTGCAACTGCAAAAGGATTGGGTGGTGGATTACCATTGGGTGCATTTCTTGTTTCTAATGAACTAAATAATATCTTTAACATTGGTGAGCATGGTACTACTTTTGGAGGCAATCCTTTAGCTTGTACTGCAGGATTAGCGACAGTTAAAACCATTTCAGAACCAGATTTCCTTAGAAATATTGAAAAAAATGGAAAATATCTTAAGCAGAAATTATCTGAAATATGCTCTAGGTTCAGTGATATTGCAACCGAAGTTCGTGGACAAGGTTTGATGCAGGGACTTCAGTTGGCAAAGGATGCACCGAAAGTAATGATAGAAGCATTTAATGAGGGATTGGTCTTAAATACAGCCGGTGGTAATACATTGCGTTTTCTGCCTCCATTGATTATTAATGAAAGTCAAATTGATGAGGCATATAATAAATTAACAAAAACTCTGCAAAAGGTATTTTATTTGTAACAGATAAAGTGAGAATATTCTGTGAGCTATGATTACGCTTTACTAAGTTCATTTTTATTTGCTTCTCTATTATTATTGATTATCGGATATACCCGATATTTAATGCAGAGATTAGCAGATCAAAATAAAAAATCAGGAAAAGCGGAGGTTCAGTATAATTCTAAACGGGTGGATATTAATTGCAGGTTAATCATATTTATTGTTCTTATTATCATTATCAGTCGGATTGCTTTTATCGTAATGTTTCCATCCGAAATACAGCAATATAATAGAATAAATTATATTTTTTCCATTAGAACAATCTTTTTAGCATGGCAGTCTATCCTGATTTTCAGTTACGGATATTTTCTTCTAAGAGTATTTCTTGGAAAACGATTGCAAGATGAATTCCGCTACGCATATTTAAGTAAAACATTGGTATTATTTGCAATCTTTGCAATTATTGATTTAATAAGTTCCTTTACAATTTATAATGTACTTACTTACGATTTAATTTATCCTGTTGATAATGTCTTACCCATGTCAGATAACGCTCAATATATTAATAATAATTACATGAATATTTTAAGTGTTTTAACTGGTCTTATTGGATTTATTATCTTTTATATTCGTGTACAAAAAAAGCGAACTCCTTTTAATTTTTTAGGTTTTATCGTTCTTCATATCATTACAGTTTGTTTGGTTTTATACTTTATGTTGGATCATGTAGAATATTTTTTTACAAACCACAGTTTATTATATTCAGCACTGGATATTTTTAGTTTCTCAGATGGATTTGTTGGTTGGATCTGGATGTTAATTATATTTCTGGGACTATCCAGTCAAACATTTAGTTGGACTATTATTCGTTGGAAAGACAGATTTATTAATAAGCAAATAGCAATTAACTATATTGTGCAACTGAGTAAATTGAGTTTAACATCTGTATTATGCATGTGTTTTATTGCAATTTTACCACTAATATTTTTAGGATTTGTAGCGATTTTAAATTGATTAGATAAATGCGAATAGTCAAATTAAGATATACTGGCATAGAAGGGGATCATGTATGAAATTTCCTGCTGAACCATTTCGTATCAAAGTTGTGGAACCAATAAATACGACTACTCGCGAACAACGTGATCAATTAATCAAAGAAGCTGGTTATAATATATTTCTGTTACCGGCCGAATCCATTTTTATCGATTTACTAACGGATTCCGGTACATCAGCCATGAGTGATAACCAATGGGCTGGTATGATGCTTGGCGATGAATCTTATGCAGGTAGCAGGAATTACTATCATTTTGAAGAGACTATTCGAAATATTTTTGGTTTTAAACATATCATTCCAACCCACCAGGGTCGTGTGGCTGAAAATTTGCTGTTCTCAACAGTATTGAAGGAAGGGGATGTTGTACCTAACAATATTCATTTTGATACCACACGAGCTAATGTAGAGTATCATAAGGCCATTGCTCTTGATTGTGTAATCGATGAAGGACTAAATCCGGATTCTGAGCATCCTTTTAAAGGAAATATCGATGTAGAAAAAGTTAAAGAGGCTATTAAAAAGTATGGTGCAGAGAATATTCCTTTAATCATGGTTACAATTACAAACAACAGTGGTGGGGGACAACCAGTATCCATGGCCAATATCAGGGAAGTGAGTAAACTTGCTAGTTCTCATAATATTCCCCTCATATTTGATGCATGCCGGTTTGCCGAAAATTGTTTCTTTATTAAAGAACGAGAAGAAGGATATGCTGATAAATCTGTATTTGAAATTGCCAATGAGCTCTTTAGTTTGGGCGATGGATGCACGATGAGTGCCAAAAAGGATGGTTTGGTGAACATTGGTGGATTTTTAGCAGTAAATGATGAGCATCTTGCCCAAAAAATTACCAATATGCTTATTTTAATAGAGGGATTTTCCACTTATGGTGGTCTGGCTGGTCGTGATCTTGAGGCTATAGCTAGAGGCTTAAAAGAAGTATTAAATGAAGACTATTTGCAATTCCGTATAAATCAAACACGTTATCTTGGCGAATCCATGCTCGATAACGATGTTCCTATCGTACGCCCAATTGGAGGACATGCGGTTTATATTGATGCAAAGAGGATGTTATCTCATATTCCACAATCTGAATTTCCCGGACAGGCTCTGGTTGTTGAACTGTATAGAGAAGCAGGTATCCGCGCGGTTGAGATTGGTAGTCTGATGTTCGCTAATAAGGATGAAAATACAGGTGAAACCAGTTATCCTAAATTAGAATTAGTGAGACTGGCAATACCAAGAAGAGTATATACCAATATGCATATGCAATATGTATCTGAAGCAGTAAATCAGATCAATAAAAAAAGAGATAAAATTAAAGGTCTAAAAATATTATATGAGGCTAAATTTTTAAGACATTTTACTGCAAAATTAGCTCCAATTGACAATTAAGTTAAACTGAATGGATCTATTATGTTCACTTCAAATTTAATTACCAGATTAAAGAAAGCCTATCAAATATGTTTATTGACTGGATATGAAATGTCAATTGAAAGTGGTGTACCGAAGAAAGAAGGAACCTGGAACAATTATAATTTGTCTAAGTTAGCTACATTAAACGCACTTCAGAATAATAGCAATGAATTTTGGAATCTTTATCATTCAATAAGAGAATCACTAAAAAATATAAAACCGAATTTAGGACATTATTCCTTGGTAGATATGGAAAAAATGTTCAAAAAATTTTATTTAATAACATTAAATGAATATAATTTACATCGTGTTGCTGGAAGTCAGCGTTTGGCTGAATTAAATGGTAATGTCACCAGAACTCGCTGTAATAAATGTGATTTTAATCGATATGAAGATATTCAAAATTATAATTTGAGTGGAATAATTACTTGTCCCAAATGTGGTGGTATGCTCAGACCCGATGTTGTCTTAAATGATGAAACATTACCACAACGAACCATTGATGCGGTCAGTCAAGCTGCTGCCACAAGTGAAGTTTTCATTTCTATAGGAAGTGCAGAAGACGCACCTAAAGATATTCAAAATTTACCATTTATTGCGAAAGGGAATGGGGCATATTTACTTGAAATAAGTAAAGAAGAGACTGAATTGAGTTCTCATGTAAATGAATTTGTAAAAGGGGAAAGTGGAAAAATTCTTCCCCATCTGGTAACTGCACTTACAGATTCCTAATTTAGTTGCGTTTTCAGTTACCATTTATTTTGAGGTAGAAAATTGTATAAAGTTATTAACAGCATAATTGTTTTATTAATTCTTTTCGTATTGGGTTGTGCATATTATAACACATTCTTTAATGCAAAAGAATATTATAAAACCGGTGAAAAGAAACAAAAAAATTCAACATCTGATAAGGTTTCATCAGATATAAGAACAAATTATGAGAATGCAATAAAGAAATGCTGGAAATTAATAGATACATATGGAGACAGCAGTGACTATGCTGATGATGCCTTATTACTTATCGGAAAATCGCATTACAATATGCAGGAATATGAACTCTCTGCAAAAGTACTGAATCAGTTTTTATTAAAATATTTAAATTCTGAACTCATCCCAGAAGCCAAATTATGGTTGGCAAAAAGTTATATTGAAATAGAGAAAGAAGATGAAGCACTGGATATTCTGGATAATATTTTTGATAATAAGGTGTCAAATGAGGTCGCTGCTCAAGCCTTTTATATTTTAGGCAACTTATATTTTAAAAATCTGGATTATGAAAAAGCAATTGATAACTTTCTTAAGAGTGTTGAAATAACGGATGATGATGAAATAAAAGGGTATGCAGAATATAAAATAGGAGAATCATTCTTTATCCTCGAAGAATACGAAAACGCTATTTATCATTTTGAAAAAATACAAAAGCTTGATGTCCCTGTGATTAAAGAGTATGAAGCTATCATGCAAAAAGTAAATGCTTTGTCAAAATTGGAAAGATACGATGAGGCTGATCAAATTCTTAGAACGATGTTAAGTAATTTGAGATTTGCCGACCAATATTCTTTAATCGAAACTAAGCTAGCAAATATCTCTGAAATGCAGGGTGATATCGATTATGCAATGGAATTGTATTATGATATTTTAAGAAAATATCCCAAAAAGGAAGGTGCTGCACTCTCTTCATTCTACCTCGGACAGATTTATGAATTTGAATATGGAAATTTTGACTCTGCTAAAGTATACTATGATCGGGTTAACAAAGAATATAATCGTTCCGAAGCAAAAGAAGAAGCAACCTCAAGGGCCCAATTATTGAAAGATTACCTAACCATAAGGGATCAGATAAACAAAGATAAAAGCGATTTATATAAATTAGAACATGGAGATTCTCTATTATTCGATAGTGTAGCTGTTGAAACTTCTCCTGAAGATACAATTCAAGTTGATGAACCAGAAGAGCAAATTGCAGATTTTAATGATGCATTTAAATTCTCCACAGATTCGGATCTGGATACATCAAGTATCGATAGTTCAAATGCTTCTGTCATGGATTCACTGAATCAGAAAGACCAGCAATCTGGTGGGAAAAAACCAGTTCAAAAAAAGATAGCAGTCAGCCGGGATCCAGATGAAGTAGAAGGAAGCCTGATAAAAAATAGCTTTGCCATAGCTGAATATTTTTTATTGAAATATCAAAATTATGATAGTTCTTTAACCAGATATTCTGGTTTTATCAATAATTTTTCTGATAGCATTTTTACTCCAAAAGCACTTTATTCAGTTTATTTTTTATATAAAAGTATCTATAAAGATGAATTAAAAGCAGATTCGATCAGAAATATAATACTCGAAGATTATCCAGAAACGCCTTATGGTGATAAATTACAAGGTAAAACGATTCTTTCCAATAATGATAGTGAAATTGATAGTATAATTGATTCCAGTAAAGTAAAATATCATCAAGCTGAGGATTATCTGGATAATAAGGATTATGATGATGCTATTAAAGTATTTTCTCGGATATCAGAACAAGATTCCGGTAGTTTTTGGGCGCAAAAATCAAGATATGCTATTGCATATACATATGAAAAATTTGTGACAGATACGCCCATGGCTATAAAATCTTATAAAATTTTGGCCAATCTGTATCCAACTACAGAGTTTGGAAAAATTGCTACCAATAAGATAGCAACTCCAGGTGATGAAATTATATACCAAGATGATTCATCCGAAAAAACAAGTGATGATATGGGTGATGAGTTAGATGATAAAACATTAGAAGAAGAGGAAAGTGATTATATTCCAATTGATCCGAATGAAATCATTGACACAGATATGTTGGATTCAAAAAGACCCGCAAAAACATTTCGTAGTTTTGATGATTTAAATATAGATAAAGAGAATACAGAGGGATCAAAGAAGAAAATTATTAAAAAAGAGCCAAATGAGATGTTTAGAGATAATAGAAATCTTGAGAATTCACAAGGTAAAGTAGATACTACAAAGTTTATTAATTAGAATTATAAATTTATATTTTAAAAATTTGGAAATGTCTGTAAAATTTTATATTCTGCTGTTACTGATTTTTACATTATTTGTAAGCAATTGTACAGCGGATAATCGTTTTAGAAATCAACGACTTGTTAGTGTCTCAGTAGATAGTAATCAGCAATTTTATATTGGACAAAAATTAGTCGGTGTTTCTTCGTATTATGGGAAAAAATTCCATGGCAGGTTGACTGCAAGTGGGGAAGTGTTTGATATGTATGGCTACACTGCCGCTCATAAAGAGCTTCCTTTCGGTACCATTATAAATGTTAGAAATCTAAATCAGCCAAATAAAAATATTCAGGTCAAAGTTAACGATAGGGGACCATTTGCAAAAAATAGAATACTCGATTTATCATTCGCAGCAGCAAAAAAACTTGGGATTATAGAAACTGGCACAGCCAGGGTTGAAATTACTATTATAAAACTGGGCAAATAGAATTAAATAATTGTAAGATTATGATGGAGGATAAAATGGCAAGTTACATTACTTTAAATGACAATAATTTTGAGAGCGAAGTAATCAATTCTGATAAACCTGTTCTTGTTGATTTCTGGGCTGAGTGGTGTGCTCCTTGCCGAATTATTGCTCCTATTGTGGAAGAAATTGCTGGTGAGTATGGTGAACAACTAAAAGTTGGGAAATTAGATGTCGATGGTAATCCACAAGTTTCCATGAATTATGGCATTCGCTCCATACCGACTTTATTGATATTCAAAGACGGAAAACCGGTTGATCAAATAATTGGTGCTGTTGCAAAAGACGCAATTCTTGATAAAGTGAAACCTCTATTTTAGTCTTTGCCGTCTTACATTTTATGTATCAGCCTATCTTTAATAAAGTTAAATTTGTTAAAAGTGTAGCTAGTACAGATGAGCTTCCTAAAGAACAAATACCTGAAATTGTATTTGTTGGGAGATCAAATGTTGGTAAGTCTTCTCTGTTAAATTCACTATGCGGCCGTAAAAATATTGCAAAAATTTCATCCACACCTGGTAAAACTGATTTACCCGGATATGGATATTCACGTCTTCCTAAAAATATATCTGATTCATGGGGAAAACTTATTGAACAATATTTATTAACATCAAAAAATTTATTACTTATATTATTGTTGATTGATTCCAGACATGAACCAATAAAATCTGATATAGAAATGATCGATTGGCTAATTCACAATCAATTGCCTTTTGCAATTATCTTAACAAAAGTTGATAAAATTTCCAATACTAAAGAGCAGCAACAAATAATTTCTTACAGAAGAATGTTACCCGATAATCATGTGTTAACTTTTTCAGTAAAAAATGATCTTCGAAAAACTAAATTATCAAAATTTATTTATGATATTATACGTCATTTATAACATTTTTTAGTAAATGGATACACTTTCTTGGTAATGCAACAGGGTAGGGAAGATGTGACAAATATCACATTAATATAATTGAATTTGAAGAGCTTTGTGTATAAATTGGATTAATTCTCTGCTAACAACTAACTGCTTATAATGTAAATACCTAATTACGCAAGAGCAGTTCATAATAAAATTTTAAACATTTAATATAATTAGTGATTTGTTTATAACCCAACTGGATACATTAACTTTGGAGGAGACAGAATAATGCTTGTTTTAACGAGAAGGTTGGGAGAATCTATCACAATAGGCGATAATATCAAAATTGTGATAGTTGATATAGATGGTAATCAAGTTAAACTCGGAATAGAAGCTCCAAGAAACATTGAAATCTATCGAGAAGAGTTATATGAAAAAATAAAAGGTGTTCCGTTTAATAATCGTGAAACAAAATCCTCCAAATAGATAGATTTGAACTCCTTTATATCTTTTTAAATAACTTAATTTATTTTTAAAAACATTTTATTTAATAGTATTTTTGGTCTTTTTCATCAAAGAAACGATCTACATATTTTTCACTTTTTTGTTTGAAATCTGTAATGAATTGAGTTTTATATTTTTTATGTAAT
Organism: Calditrichaceae bacterium; assembly: GCA_037382875.1. Lineage (GTDB taxonomy): Bacteria > Calditrichota > Calditrichia > Calditrichales > Calditrichaceae > JAFGKZ01. The sequence goes on from JARRPN010000014.1 coordinate 16,154, forward strand.
TTTTTAAACAGTTCAAAGGCTTTATCAGCATCCTCTGGTACTTTCTCAGGATGACTGCTAAAATATATTTTTAGATATTCAACAACAACCAATTCTTTATCCATAATAAAGCTCCTTTCTTTCATTCAAATATATTAAAACTATGTCATATCAGCAAATACAAACTTTTCACACCTCACAGAAAAACAAACAGGACTATTTGACAGGGAATTGTATTATATACAAAACAATAATATTTTCAGCGCATAATAAGGTTTCACGGTATTGTTAAATATTTATTAGTTTACATAATATATATTATATAACATTATGATGTTCTTTGGTACTAATTGTGATGATTTTCTTGCATTATCGTACTGTATATTGTTATATTCTATTCAACAACCTTCTTAAAATTAGCGGGATTTAATTTGTCTCATATTGCCTTCGAGAATTTTAATCCCGCTTTTTTATTTAAAAGTTAATAACGAATTAGGATTAATTTTTTTATATATTTTAAGGGGCAAAGAAAAATATCTATTAAAAAAATACTATTTATTTTGTATGCTAATTTGCAACAATATTAACAAGTTTTTTAGGCACCACAATAATTTTTCTTATGGTTTTACCAGATAATAAATCTGGTATTTTTCCTGTAGATAATGCAATTTTTTCTACTTCCTCCTTGGCAATATCCGGTGAAGCATTTATTTTTTCTCTGATTTTTCCATTAATTTGAATGACCCAAGTTATTTCGTTCACTTGTAAGTATTTATCTGAATATGTGGGCCAAGCATGATATATAGGATTTCCAGAATTACCAAGACGTGTCCATAGTTCTTCCGCAATGTGAGGTGCAAACGGAAATAAAAGTAATATAAAGGGATTCATCACTGATTTCGGGCGGTCTTTCCAATTAGTAGCTTCATTTACAAATATCATCATTGCAGCAATAGCAGTGTTAAATTGAAGATTTTCTATATCTTCCGTAACTTTTTTAATTGTTTTATGCAATATATGCAGTTGATCATAGGTTGGTTCTATATCTTTAACTTCTGAAACTAATTGATCCGTTTCTTCATCTACTGCAAGACGCCAGACACGATTTAAAAACCTGTGAACTCCTTCAACCCCTTTGTTACTCCATGATTTCATATCACGCAATGGCCCCATGAACATTTCATATAATCTAAGAGAATCCGCTCCGTAATTGGTGACAATATCATCAGGATTTATAACATTGCCGCGACTTTTACTCATCTTATAAGAACGTGCATCAATCCTTATTTTATTATTATTTTTTAAAACAAAAATATCATCAAATTTTTCAATATCATCCTCAATAAGAATTTTTGACGATACTTCCCTTCCAGTTGATATTTGAATATTAGTATTACTATCAACATCATCAGCTGAAATAGGCAAATTGGTTTCTTTATCATAGTACAGCTGATATTCCATTTCACCAAGAATCATTCCCTGGTGAACTAATTTAGAAAAGGGTTCTTCTGTAGATACGACGCCAATATCATATAATACTTTATGCCAGAACCTTGCGTAGAGCAAATGAAGAACGGAATGCTCGGCACCACCCACATACAAATCAACAGGCATCCAATATTTTTCTTTTTCCAGATCTACAAGACGTTTATCATTATAAGGTAAAGCGTAAATAATACCAGCATGAACCAGCCCATTGTGGCATTGTATTAAATTCTCTATGATAAATTACACCCTCTTTCTCGATAAATTTCCAGGATTCATGAGCACGTGACAATGGCGGTTGTGGTTCAGCATCAGGATCTTCTAACGGTTTTGGTCTATAATCATTCATTGCTGGTAATTCAAGAGGAAGATCACTATCATCTAATGGAAATGAATTTGTGTTTTCGTCATAAATGATAGGGAAGGGTTCACCCCAGTATCTTTGTCGACTGAACAGCCAGTCTCTTAATTTATAATTTACTTTATACTTCCCTATTCCCTTTTCTTCTAGCCATTTAGTAATTTTTGTAATTGCTTCAGGTACATTTAATCCGTTAATGGAAAAATCCTCATATTCAGAATTTACAAGAATCCCATCACCAGTAAATGCTTCTTTTTCTAAGTTTCCACCTGAAATTACTTCAAGTATTGGTATATTAAACTTACTTGCAAATTCATAATCACGAGTATCGTGACCTGGTACGGCCATAATTGCACCCGTGCCATAGCTAATTAAGACATAGTCGGCTATCCAAATAGGTATTTTTTTATTATTAGCCGGATTTATAGCATATCCACCCGTGAATACGCCTGTTTTATCTTTCTGAAGATCAGTACGTTCCAAATCGCTTTTTCTAGCAGCAGCCTCTAAATATTTATTAATTTCATCTTTATGCTCAGGTGTAGTCACTTTTTGAACAAGTGGATGTTCAGGCGCTAAAACCATGTATGTGGCACCAAATAAAGTATCAGGACGTGTGGTGAATACAAGTATTTTTTCTTCTTTAAAACCATTAATTGAAAATTCAACTTCAGCTCCCTCAGACCTTCCAATCCAATTCCGTTGCATTTCTTTTGTACTTTCAGGCCAATCCAAATCCTCAAGATCATCAAGAAGACGCTCAGCATATTCAGTAATTTTTAGCATCCATTGTCTTAATGGGCGTCTATAAACAGGATGTTCTCCGCGCTCGCTTTTCCCATTGATAACCTCCTCAAATATCCATTGTGTCCATTTAAAGTATTTTGGATCTGTAGTATCCACTTCCCTGTCCCAATCATAAGAAAATCCCAATTTCTTTAGTTGCTTTCTAAACCTGGCAATGTTCTTTTCAGTAGTAATCTTTGGATGTGTACCAGTCTCAATAGCATATTGTTCAGCAGGAAGACCAAATGCATCCCAACCCATGGGATGTAATACATTAAATCCTTTCATCCGTTTATATCGGGCAATAATATCCGTAGCAGTATATCCTTCGGGGTGGCCAACATGCAATCCAGCACCACTGGGATAAGGAAACATATCAAGCACGTAAAATTTAGGTTTTGAAGTATCTATTTTATCTTCTGTCTTGAATGATTTATTATCTTCCCAGTACTTCTGCCATTTTTCTTCAATTTTTTTAAACGGATACGCCATTCATTCTCCAAAACAATATAAATTCTATATAAAATAAGGGCTAAAAATATAAAATAAATACAATCTATTCAAGTATGATAACATCTGAAGCATTTGCATTTAAGAATATATGTAATACCTGAAAAGAAATTTCCAGAATTTTTTATTGGATTAAAGCGATCCAATACTATTTTATGATGTTAGGACTATTCTATTCAATTCATAAACATAAAATTTTACCAAAAATAAAGGTATAGTATTTAAAATTATAGTTTATCTTGTTATATTCAAAAAGATTTTAAATCATTCACCCATTAAATAAAAAGGAAACTTTATGAAAAAATTAGCTATTTTTCTTTTGTTATGCATGTTCTTAATATTAATCTCATGCGATAATTCGAATCCTGTTTTGACCATTGATGGCGGTCAAATAAAAGGCGTTAAAACTCCTACAACAGGCACTGTTGCCTATAAGGGTATTCCTTTTGCCGCACCTCCAGTTGGTGACCTGCGCTGGAAAGAACCACAGCCTGTTTTGCCATGGGAAGGTGTAATGGTAGCAGATACCTACGGTGATGCAGCCGAGCAAGTAACCTGGGATCCTGAAAGTTTTTATGGTAAAGAATGGCGAGCCAGCGGTTCTGTTCCATTTAGCGAAGACTGTCTTTATTTGAATATCTGGACACCTGCGGCTGGCCAAACAGATAAGAAACTTCCTGTTGCCATGTGGATACACGGTGGCGGTTATCGTGAAGGATTTGCTTTTGAACCGGAAATGGATGGCGGCGAGGATTGGGCTTCACGGGGTGTAATTCTGATAACGGTGACGTATCGTCTTGGCGTTATGGGTTTTTTCTCTCACCCACTTTTGACAGCAGAGAGCCCAAATGGAGTATCTGGTAATTATGGCTTAATGGATCAGGCCGCAGCTGTTAAATGGATCCAAAATAATATTGAACAGTTTGGTGGTGATCCCAATAATATAACCATTTTCGGACAAAGCGCAGGTGCAGGAAGTGTGCAGTCATTGTGTGCTTCCCCACTTTCTCAGGACATGATTAGCAAAGCAATCATCATGAGTGGTGGCGGCCTGAGTGACAGAAGACCGGGTGTTATTCTCGATTCCGCTCAAGCGAATAATAAAAAAATGATGGACTATTTTGAGAAGACAACGTTAGATCAAATGCGTGCTCTTTCTTTTGATGAATTTCTTGAAATGTCAAAAAAATATATGGAGGTTACCAAGAAACGTATTTTCTGGTGGCCCATTATTGATGGATATTTTTTAAACGGTACATTCAGTACAGAGGCGCGCGCTAGCAAAATAGCAGACATTCCATATATGATTGGCTATACAGCAAACGATTTGGGTGATATGACCAAACCTGTGGCAGATTTCTGTGCATTGAGAGCAGAAAAAAGCAGCAAGCCTGCTTTTGCATATTTGTTCGCACGCCAATTGCCAGGTGATGAAAGTGGCGCTTTCCACTCAGCAGATTTATGGTATGTATTCCATTCGTTTAGACACAGCTGGCGACCATTTACAGCAGGTGATGAAGCATTGAGTTTGAAAATAGTCGATTACTGGACAAATTTCTCTAAATTTGGTGATCCGAATGGTAAAGACAAGGGAGTTTGGACACCCTACACTGCTGAAGTTCCAGAATTTATGGTATTTGATGTCAATGGAGACGAGGCAACTTGCACAATGACCGATACTCCTGAATATAAAGGAAACGCATTCAACAGAAACTAGACTGATATGTAGTAAATATTAATAGAAAGAAAGCCTGGAATCGAAATCTTTTCCGGGCTTTTTTCTTTTAAAAGTTTTACTTTTATTTCACTTGAAGAATAATATTGCAATATATAATTTTCATCAGATTTATTAATTTTGTAACATATATATCATGAATTTATTGAGAAAACCATATCCTTTTGATAACGACATTTTAAAGAATTTATACCAATCAATCTTTTTTAGCATTTTCATTTTCACATTTCTTACTATTTTCCAACCATTTGGAATAAATGAAATCGACAAGAAAGATCTTTTATCTTTTACAAGTGGATTTGGAATAATTACTTTTATTTATCTAATTTTGCATTTTATAATTTTAGATAAGTTATCAATCCCTGAAAAATGGACTGTTGGAAAAGAGATCCTTAGTATTGTAACCACTTTATTAATGATTGGATTATTCAATTATTTTTATGACCATATTTATTTTTCAGATTCAATTGAAATATCGGGTATAATCCAATTTGAATTATATACCTTTTCAGTTGGAATTATTCCGATTTCAATTTTCATCATTGTTAACCAAAACTGGCTGTTAAAGAAGTATTTAAATGAAGCAAATGAAATAAATAGAAAGAAGAATATAAAAGATCTTGAAAATCCTATATCAGGGGTTGTTACTATCTCGGCCTCTAATCCAAAATCAAAAATTAAATTTAGAAATGATCAAATTATATTCATTGCCGGCTGTGATAATTATATTGATATTAATTATATGAGTGAAGGCAAAAATAAAAATAAGATTGTTAGAACTACACTAAAGAAAGCGGAAGAAGAATTATTGAATTTTAACGAATTTTATCGTTGCCATAAAAGCTATATCGTAAACATTTCTAAAATTGCACAAGTCCAGGGAAATGCTCAGGGATTAAGACTTCAATTAGAAAATTCTGATAAAATTATTCCTGTATCTCGCCAATTACACCGAGAATTTAAAAAGAAGTTTTCAATATCATAATTAAGTATTAGCATCTTCATTTAAAAATATCTTTTATTTAGTTTAATACTTATCAATTTTAGTATCATATTTTATTCTTTATTCGACTAAATCTGTTACAATTGGCCACAGATATTTACTGTTCGCCACATAACAATTGATCTCTCTTATAATATAGTTATTTTTAACCGCATGATTGAAGCACTTTTTACAGGTCTATTAAGCGGTACTGCTTGTTTATCATCATGTGGTAGTATTCTTATTCCATATTTGATGAGCAGGCAAATTAGTATAAAACAATCATGGATAGTAATAATAAGTTTTTTAATATCACGTTATTTCTTTTACATGGTTACAGGTTGTTTAATAGCATTTATAGGCAAGACATTAATTTATTCTACAGGTATTCAACAAATAATGGCCGGAATTAGCTATATGTTGTTGGGAATTTTATTAATTCGAACAATTCAGAAAAAGGATTTACATAACTGTAAAAAATGTAATTATTCAAAATATTTAAACAGCGATAAATATTCAATATATATAATACCTATAATGATAAGTTTTACAAATGCAATTGGATTCTGTCCGGCAGTAATTTATTTATTCTCTCAGAGAATGATTTATGAAAATATAGGGCTTACATTCCAATCCTATACACTCTTTTGTCTTGGAGCATCCGTTTACTTTTTACCTATTCCACTTATATCATTAAGCAAAAATAATAAAAAAATCAGGGATATTGGTTTTATTGCTTCTTGGATAATGGCTATATATTTGATTGGTAAATCTATTATACTAATTATAAATGGGACAAATTATGCAATCGGTTAAAAACATTTCAGTAACAAGTAAAATAACAAGATCTTTGCTCTTATCGTTACCAATGGCTTTATTATTATTTGTGTTATTATCAGACGGTAATTTAGAGATTCTTTTTGGTGAGAGATCTGTTCCTTTTATAGTGACATATTTCTTTTTTGTTG
>JARRPN010000015.1:0-11714 GCA_037382875.1 Calditrichaceae bacterium
GGTAAATTGCCCAGCATGGTAATTTTATTTTGGGTCAATTCTTTAAGTTCATTCAAACTGACATCAAAACCCATATTAAACAGATTGATCCCGATTTCGGGCAAAATCGGTGCGGATACACGACACGGCGCATCATTATGTAAAAATTTGACCGTAACATCCTCATCATAAAGTTCTTTAAAATAGGGTAAACCAAAATCTCTGAATTCAGCTTCACCCATAAATCCAATAATATCATCCAGAAGAAAAATACCATCAATACTTGGAAAGGTTTCTCTCTGAAGCGTTAACCAGTCCTTTAAAAAGGTTGTAATCTTTTTCATCAGTGCTTCCGCCTTATCCGGCTGCATCATCATCATGGTTAAAAATTCAGTTGAACCCATCAGATAACTGGCAATATTTAAAGGACCTCGAGCTACGGCAAATCGGATTTTATGACCTGCCTCCTCAATTTTAGGCTGGGCCAATTTTAATCGATTCAGCATAAACGGCAGCAGACCATCGGTTTTAGGATTGGGTTGCGGGAGCATAATTGATCATTTGAAAAATAATCCAGTATTCGGATGCCATACCAGTTTGGCAGCCAGGGACAATCAATTACAAAACCTATCGGCATTGGATCAATGGTTTCACCTTTAATTACCTTTAACAATACTTCCCATTGCTGATCTGTCATAACACAATTCCTTAATTTTATAAATTTGTAACTTTGATATGTTTCACTCGATATGTACAATCCTTCATATTACAGCGGTCGCACAGGTATTCTTCATATTTAACCTCCGGCCCGATTCCAATGACCCCGCTTACGGATTTGATCGGACACATCAGCGCAGATGCACTTAGATTAATTCCACAGAAGTTTTCCGGCAGTAATGAAAACAATAAAGGTTGATCGGATACCGGCCAATCGCAATAGCCCGGACTGTATCGATTGGTTACATTCAAATTCATTTTAGCCATTTCAGTACTTATATAATGGTGTAAATAATCAACGGCCTTTTCCGTAACAGCTGATGCCACAGTATCGATCAGATAACCTAGAACTGCTTCCCCACCTTCCAGCGCCTGTCTGGACCAGTTTTCCATATCCGATCCAATGGTACAGGCAAAAACAGCCGTCTGTTCTGATTTTTTTAATTGGCTGGTGATGATTTTGCCCATATTAAAATAAGTACTACCTGCTCTGAATTTCTTTGTCGCCTTCTGATCAAAATGCCCCGGATAAATTACGTATCCTGCCTGAATATGGCATTTTTCAGAAAGATGAGAAAATATATAATTGATAATGTTATCAAAATACGTATCAAAAGGCTGGGAAGCATTACTCATACGTGAGCGTATATCTTCTATACTGATTCTAATATTATCAACATCGATCTTTACATCAAAGGTGGGTTCAGAGTTATAAATTCTGCTGGCTGCTGCTACATCAATCAATATTTCTTAATCTCCTTAGCCAGCGCTTTGATATGATCAGGCGTTGTTCCGCAGCATCCGCCTATTATATTTGCTCCGCAATTAATAAGTTCCTGAACTCTGGATGCCATCAACTCCGGTGTTTCGGGAAAAATAGTTTCACCTTCCTGGACCAGCGGAACGCCGGCATTTGCATGTACAAGGATCGGCATTTCTGCATCTGCTTTTCGTATTTCTTTTACAATAGGAATCATCTGTTCAAATCCATTCCCGCAATTCGTACCGATTATATCCGCTCCTGCATCTTTGATTGCTTTTACCATTTCGAATGGAGATACACCCATCATGGTTCTAAAATCACCCTGAGATGTTTTCTCAAATGTAAATGAACAGATCACTTCCAGATCCGTACTTTCTTTGGCTGCACGAACCGCTAAAACACCTTCGTCGATGGCTGCCATTGTTTCAATACAGATTGCATCTGAACCGCCCTTTTGCAATGCTTCCGACTGGATACGAAATCCATCATACATTTCCTGTTCGGAAACCTGGCCCATCATCAGCATAGCACCGGTCGGTCCTATATCGCCCAGTACAAAGTGGTCATCACCCGCCGCTTGACGGGAAATTTCTGCTGCTACCTGATTCAGCTCATAGGCACGGTCCTTTAATCCAAAATGATCCAGTTTAATGGGACTTCCGCCAAAGCTATTGGTTAAGATCATATTAGCTCCGGCATCAATATAGCTTTGTGCGATAGCCAGCACATCGTCTCGATGCGTCACATTCCACAATTCCGGACATTCTCCGGGTTTCAAACCACGATTATGAAGAAATGTACCCCAGGCTCCATCCGATACCAGTACTTTTCCATCTTTTAACCGGTTAACAAGCGAGTTCATTCTTTTTCCCATTCATTTGAATTTATTTAACCAGCAGCAACCGCTTTACTTAAAAATGAAACAGCTCCCTGTGGATCCGGCGAGTATCCGTCAGCGCCCATCTTCTTAGCGGCATCCATGGTCACCGGCGCCCCGCCTACAATAATTTTAACATCCGGGCATTCTTCTTTTATTGCTGATACAGTTTTTTCCATATTGGTCATTGTTGTTGTTAAGAGGGCGCTTAAACCTACAGCACATCCAGGATTTTCTTTGATTGCATTTATAAATTTTTCAGTTTTTACATCGACTCCCAAATCAATAACCTGCCAGCCGTTACCTTCAACGACCATGGAAACCAGGTTTTTGCCAATATCATGTAAATCACCGGCAACCGTACCTAATACAAATTTTCCTTTAACTTTTATATTACCCGCGGCAAAAAACGGTTTAAGATGTTCCATAACCGCATTCATGGCTTTGGCAGCCATTAGAAGTTCCGGAACAAACACTTCATTACGACCAAACTTATCGCCAACTTTTTGCATACCATCATTACATGCTTCCAAAATTACATCCGGCCCAACTCCCTCTTCAATGGCTTGTTTTGCCAGTTCATCTGCACCCAATTCGTCTTTCATATCATTTGGAAAAGGAGAAGTTTTATTTACTTTTCCACGCTCAATACAATATGCTATTTTCTGGACTATTTCACTCATCCTTTAAACCTTTATATTTTGTGTTCAGATTTTCCCTGAAAATTTCTGTGCTCGCAATAAACTCTGGTAAAACTTTAATTCATTCAAAATTATTATAATACAATCTTTTTATCAATTCAAATAATCGATGCCTATTTAAATTCCCAATTAATTATGGATATCATCATTGCCCGCATACTCCAGCCAGTCGAATTGGGCTATATTTTCGCTTTTTACACCCTGAGAGGTTGCATACATAGCAAAGAACGACCCTACAAATCCGCCTGCTTTCTTTGTGCTCAGAAAAGTACCGTCAACATTATCTTTTAATAAAGTCCAATCGGTATTGTTTAAAGAATAATAAAAATTATATAATCCTCCGTTTGCCTCAATTTTCACATATATCGGATCTGAATCAGTAACATTTTCTAAATTATGCTCTGCTATGACTTTCAGCTGTTTTTGTGCCGTATCATTTTCCACTGACTGATATAGTTGAACCACTGGTTTTCCATTTGAAATGGATTTGCTAAGAAAATAATAATTATTTTCACCCTGAAAGATGACCAGTCCGGCTTTCTCATTTTCTGTTTTTGCAGCAAAATCCATCGATACCGTAGCTGAGCATTTTAAGTGTTGCTGTCTGCGTCCAATGAAACTCGGATTCATTTTTCCGGAACAGGTTTCAGGTCTGAGTTGAATAGTTAAACTGCCCTTCTTTTTTTCCAGGTCATACCATTTTTCATGCGGAGTTCTCAGAAACAAATAATCCAGTCCAAGTTTACTGGAATCAAAATCATCCTTGACTCTAAAATTACCCCCGTAAGGAGCCTGATTGATTTTATCTTCGGAAGGGATTGGATAATCATATTTATATTGAACTAAATCATGATCAGGATTGATAACCGGCCAGCCATCGATCCACTTTACAGGGGCCATAAAGGTTTCTCTTCCCGTATTATAATAGTTGGCTTCATAAGGCGCATAAGGCCGGCAACCCAGAAATACAGCCCACCAGTCCCCGGAATCCAGTTGAACCATATCAGCATGACCGGTACTGGTGATTGCATTTTTCCTCATAGGATCCAGATGTCTCTGAGTTAGAATTGGATTATTCTCGTAAGATACATAGGGGCCATCAATTTTTTCACTTCTAAAAATAACTTCAGAATGTTCTTCAGCTGTACCCCCTTCGGCGCACATCAGATAGTACAGGTCATTTACTTTGTAAACATGCGGTCCTTCAATCCAAATTGGTTTTTTACTGATATCCGTACCGCCATTTACAAGAATTTTTTCTTCCCCAACAACTTTAAGCTTATTCTTATCAAACTCATACAGTCTTATGGTGCGATGCCCACCATATAAGGATTTATTGTTCGGTGGAACGCTATTATATACAATATAGGCTTTTCCATCATTATCAAAAAATAAGGATGGATCAATGCCGTCAATCTGTGGAATAAACACTGGATTTGACCAAGGTCCTTCCGGTTTTTTACTGGTAACTACAAAATTCCCTCCGGCATCTACCAGAGTACAAACCACATAAAACGTACCTTCATTGTAACTGATTGCAGGAGCAAAAATACCACGTGATAATCTAAGTCCATCAAGATTCATCTGCTCGGGACGACTCATTACATGCCCGATTAGCTTCCAGCTGACAAGATCTTTGCTATGAAATATTGGAATCCCGTGAAAGTATGAGAAAGTAGAGTTGATCAGATAAAAATCATTATCCACTTTACAGATACTTGGATCCGGATAGAAACCACTTAGGATAGGATTTGTGTATTGATGTTTCATAGTCTTATTACTTTCCATTGTGCTACATGCTAACACTGCTATTAAAAATATGAGTGCAATGTGTAAGAATAATTTTTCAAATAAAATCATGACTCTGCTCCAGTTCAATTATGAACATTTACATAATATATTATTTGCATTTTATTTAGCTATTGCACTTTCCGGCGGCCCAAGATAACTGGCTCCGATGTCATCTGTTTCAATGACTATTTTCTCCAGAACAACCGCAGGATCAACCATCCAGAACTTTAAGGTATGCTCACCGGATTTCTCAATATTATGTTTTGATACCTGAATATTGATATTTTCAGAAACCCATTTATTCCAAACCGGATCGTAGTTTAGATCAGGAGGATTTGGATTGGACGTCATATTAATAATCTGAGGTTTTTCATCATCAAAGGATACCGCGAATTGAATACCCTCCGGTTTACTCTTAAAATTCAAGGTCGGCGCCAAATGCAATTTTACACTAACTTCACCTTCATTAAATAAATACACCGGATATTCCAAATGCGGGCTATTGCCTCCCGGCACCTGTTCTTTAGCTGTTACAGGCATCACAGTTACGCCGGACAATGTACGGCCAAATTCCGGAATTATAATCCAGTCAATATTGCCTGATTTTACCTTCTTCCCAAAATGCTCTGCTTCTATAGATATATAACCGTTACTCTCAACAAAACCCTTTACAGTTTGTTCTGGATTATGGATAGGTACAGTAACCTCAACTTCAGAACCTTCAGTTCCTTTAACCGTAATTGATGCTTCCATTGAACCCTTCGGTGCTGTATCCCAGTCAATACCAATCCAGACACGCATTTCTGTTTCTATAGTGCCCTTTTGATCTGAAACAGTGATCCAGTCCTTTCCCGGTTCTATTGTAAATTCAAATGGTTTTTTACCACGATTAAATACTTCAACATAATATTTCTGATTGTTATACGGATCAAATACGGGTAATTTAGGCGTAGATTCATCCTCCGGCCACCATTTATCCGAGCCCTGAATCGCTACACCCATTTCAGCATCATTGGAAAGGCTAATTGTTTCCACTTCCGGCATATTATTTTCAGGAGGCTGCTGCCAGTATGTATAACCGATATGTGTCTGTGACATCATATGGTTCCATTTCCCATCGGCCAATTCCGTATGGTAATACTTAGTTATGGCAGCATCTTTTTTAAACAATTCCTCTGCTCGTTCAGCTAGTGCATTGGTAGCAGCACGGCCTTGTTTAGCATAAAGTCGATTCATTCCGGCCGTAACATATAAATCATTCAGATTGGCACAGGCTTCGGTTGGATGCAGTACCAGCTGGTAAAATGCATCTTTATACTCATCAGGTAATGAATCATATATCTTTCTGGCTTTTTTGGCCAGTTCATTATAATCTTTTACAACCGTTTCGGCTTCTCTGTAATTAGCTAAACTGTAAGTAGCCGGTGACAACAATTCTGGTTTACGTCGACTATTAAATTTAAGATAACCGGTAATGATATCCGCGATTTCTTCTGAGTGTACTTCGCCCAACTGTTCAATTACCCAGTTTCTGGTATATTCCGGTAGATCCGAAGCAGCTATGACATCGGGATCCCAGGCATATTTCAGAAAGAAATCAATTGAAAACTCCATCGGTTTCAGGTCACCCACATTCACAATCCAGATTCGGTCAGCACCATGCTGATAGGCCAGATGCATCTGTTCCCATACTCTGGCAATCGGATTGGTATTCAGCCATTTATAATTTCTTGGACCACCGACATAATCAAAGTGATAATACACACCCGCCCGGCCGAGACGATCGCGCTCCTCAGGTAAGGGTAAACGACGGATATTACCCCAGTTATCATCGGACCAGAGTAATGTGATATCTTCCGGCACGCGCATACCTTTTTCATAGTAGGCCTGCACTTCCTTGTATAAACACCATACCTGCGGTACAGTAGTAATATCCCGATCACTAAAAACATTTGTTAGTATTTCCCGCTGATCTTTTACAATTTTTTCGAGCAGTTCAATATTTTGGCCTTCACTCATAGGAGTATCCTGCTGTCCCCGCATACCCATAGTAAAAATACATTCACGATTTTTATATCGCTTGGCACCCTCTACCCAGAACTCGTAAAGGTTTTCAGGATTTCTGGCATAATCCCAGGGACCCTCACCATACCGATTCCATTCCTTATCAGCCCGCATCATTGGTTCATGGTGAGATGTACTCATCACGATGCCGTATTCATTAGCCAGGATCATATTCAATGAATCATCATCAGCAAAGGCGTTATTCCACATAGCCGGCCAGAGAAAATTACCTTTTAAGCGAAGAATCAGTTCAAAAACGTGTACGTAAAATTTATGATTGTAATTGCCATAATTTTCCATAACCCAGCCTGTCAGTGCAGGTGCTTCATCATTTAAAAAGATACCTCTGTATTTTACAGCTGGTTCGCCCATAGTATAGCGTCCCGGCTTAACATAAATTGACGATTTTTTCTTAATCGGTACATCAGACCAGAAATACCATGGTGATACACCGATATGTTCTGAAAGATCAAACATACCATATATAGTACCGCGCTTATCACTACCGGTAATGATCAGCGATTTTTCAATCCCCGGCATTGGATTATCCACAACCTGAATCAGGAAGGATTCCCATTTTCCTTCGATATCACTTACATCAATTTTCTTTGCTTTGATTAGTTGATCGATTACCGGACTTTTGCCGATAGTACCTATAATAATGGCACTCTTAATATCTTTTGATAAATCATTTAAGATATCAGGTTTAACACCCGTCACATTAAATATATCAGTCTGCAAATGATTTACCACACGAAGAACACCTGCAAAATCTTTAGAACTTACAAGTATCGGAACAGAAGAACCATTTTCAGATAATGTAAAGAAAGCTGGATCAGCGCTTTCAGAAATATAATTTTCTGACTGCTTATTAGATGAACCAGCTGAACAGGCAGAAATCATAATACTAAAAATGAGTATGAGTATACTTGTGTAAAAATGCAAAACAGGTTTAATATCATAGCCTATGCGGCTATATGGAATTTTACAATTCATTATAATTAATTCCTATTTTATTATTTAATAGATAGTTTTTTTCAGCATATTAGAAACTTCAAAAATTTGATAATAACGGATATATCATTCTATGTAAAAAATAGTTCAGACCAAATTGAACCGTTTCAATTTTACATATATAAAACCTACATGTCAAATGTAATCAGGTCATCCAGCATATAGCTCACAGTAGTATGGATAATATGGATTTAGTTTTTATAAATTCTAAAATTACCGCTTACCTGAAGTATTCCGAGCATATATAGTGTACCATCAAAATATCTTGCTCTTCCCACAGGAATCTCTGCATTCCACAATGCTTTAACAAATTCTTTACGTTGTTCCATATCAGCAGCCAGAGCGGCTACCGCATTCATTGCAACCAGACCTATACTATGATCACTGGGTAACGCCTTCCCATCTAAGGTATATAATGATTTATAAGTATCAATTCCCTTTGAATAGAAGAACTTCAATAACCGGTTAGACTGTTCTACCTGCCATGGATCTTTCGCAAACCAAACATAGTCCATAGCAATGTTCATAGCGACTCTCCATGCATCATATCGAAAATCATCATGATTTCCTCCCCATTTTGATTCATACGGGATTCCGTCAAATTTTGCATAATCCGATGCCAGACCAGTCTCAGGATGAATATTTAATTTCCAGAATCCTCGGCTTGTTTCAGCACAGGCTGCCCAGAATTCATTATTTTTATTAGCCCATCTTGCCCATAATTCATAAAAATGAGGAAAATGATAATAGGGATCGGTGAATTTATCAGCAACTCCGTTGGGAACAAAGACAACCATTTTTTTCTTCTTATTGAACATATTGGTAACATCATTTTCGTTATCAGATTCGGGTATTTTATTCAGCATAGCATCCAGAATTCTCTGTGCTTCAACCTTGTAATTAAAAATTCCTTCGCCGTCCCCCCAACGTTTGGAAGCTAAAAATAAGCTCGTTGCAAACCACTCTTCCCCATCCGAAGCAGAACTGGAATCAATGACACTGCCATCTGCTTTACATTGCCAGGCGAAATAACCTTCTCTGGGCCCATTCTTATATTGCATATATGTTTTTGCCCATTTCCATAACCGATTAAATTCCTGCTGACGATTTAACTGTAAAGCTATCATCATACAAAACGACATACCTTCACTTCTAACGTCATTATTCCATACATCTTTTATATAAGCCATATCCGAACCAACCGGATAATATATGCGTTGGGATGTATCATCACCGTAAAACAGTTGATTAAACACATCATTTATTTTTTCATTAACCTCATTAGGGTTAATACCTAATAGTGAAACGAATAGATTTTCATATTTATTTGTATAAAATGAACCAGACTGCACACTCTTTTCCTCCTGAACTGATTTCCCATTTAAAATTGCTGCTGAATAAATTATGATAATAATGAGCGTAACAATTTGAAAAGATTTATGCATTTATTCACTCCCGCGTATATTATCCACAATTATCAGCTATAATATCTTTATTCCGCACAATTGATTTACCAAAGTTATAAATTTATATCTTAAAATAAAATTATATAAAAAATTTTATCAACTCTCTGCATGAACCTTGATTAGATTTATTCACATCAAATTCACAAAAACTTAAACATGATTGAATCTTCAAAATAAATACACCTGATCTATTTTCACTATGAATGCCGCTTGAAAATCGTTACGGTTTTTCATATCTTAAATCACCCGATCACCAGGGAATATTTGTAAGAATAGTCAATCCCATAATATATATCACTATTTAGTAAAAGATAAACCGTTCTACATTTAACGGCGTTATGATAAGATAATGGAGTAAGGATGAAAAAAGTGACGATAGAGGATGTCGCAAAACGCGCTGAAGTATCTAAAGGTACTGTTTCTGCAGTAATCAATTCAAAGAGATCAGTAAAAGCGGAAACCAGAGATCATATTCAGAAAGTCATGAGAGATCTAAACTTTCGACCAAAAGGGATAGCACGAAATTTAAAGAATGGTGCTCAGGATAAAAGTATTGGTATTATAGTAAAGGATATCAATTATCCATTTTATACTACGATTATATCCGGTGTCAGAGAATATGCAAATAACCTTGGGTACTCGCTTATTGTTACCAGCTCAGAAAATGATCATGAATACGAAAAGAAATATGCAAGCCTATTCTCAGCAAAGGATATAAAGGGTGCCATAATCGCACCACTGGTTGATGGAGCTGCTGAAATCGAGCATCTATTTAAACTGAAAATGTTAAACTATCCATTTGTCTTACTTGAGGATGTTCTGGGAATACAAGCGAATGTTGTAGCTATAGATAATCTGAATGCTATTAAACAAGCAGTAACATATCTGATTGAGAGCGGGCATAAAAAGATGGTTCATTTTGCAGGTCCAACTCAATCATCTCATACACAGGAAAGAATTGAAGGATTCCGACATGCATTCAGCGAATGTACATTGGCGTTTAAAAAGGAGATGATTGTGTCAATTGGTTCCAAACACGATGAAAGCTTTTGTAGAACTCTTGAATATTTTAAAGACTTAAAACGGGAAGATTATCCTACTGCTATTGTCTGTTTTAACGATCAACAAGCGCTTGCGGTGATGATGGCCTTAAAGGAACTAAATTTAAATATACCAAATGATGTATCTATTGTCGGTATTGATGATATCTTTTATGCAAAAATATATCCCGTGCCTCTAACAACCATAAGAGTTCCTCAACACGAAATTGGTATGAAGGCTGCCGAGATTTTAATTAAAAACATTGAAGCCACTGAATCCATTCCCATCGAGCGCGTTGTTTTAAATACCGAATTAATCATAAGGGAGTCATCCAAAGTATTGAAATAATCACCTTATTCTGATTAATTATTATTTATAACAATCATGGAATTTATCTATCATAAATTTCTTTAGATTTCATACTACCGTTCATAATTAGCATAAATTACATACAGAAGGTGAAAAATATTTGGATTAAATAATATTTGAATGACGTTAAGATATATTTATTTTTTAGGATAAAAATAATAATTTACAGTTACAAAAATTTAACTTTAAAGGTATTATGAAAGTATTAAAATCATTATTTGATATTAAAGAAAGAGTAGCCGTTCTTTCAGGCGGTGGAGGAATTCTAGCAGGAGAAATGGCCAAAGGTCTATTGGATTCCAGTGCAAAGGTTATTTTGCTAGATATTAATGAGGAAAATCTAAAGAAAAAAGTCAAGGCTTTAAAAACCGAAGAGAATGAAATAATAGGCTATAAATGTGATGTCCTGAATGAGAACAATTTGAAATCCGTTAATGAAAAGATTCTCTCAAAATTTGGTAAAATCGATATCCTGGTAAATGCAGCCGGCGGAAATATGACTGGTGCTACCATTGATATTGGTCAAACTATTTTTGATATGAAGATTGAAAACTTTAGAAAAGTAACCGATTTAAATTTAATCGGTACAGTTCTACCGACTCTGATATTTGGTGAAGATATGGCAAAACAAAAAACCGGATCTATAATAAATATTTCATCGATGGCATCCACAAGCGTAATTACGCGTGTCGTAGGATATTCTGCGGCTAAAGCTGCAATCGATAATTTCACAAAATGGATGGCAGTTGAGATGGCCCAAAAATTTGGCGATAAAATACGAGTTAATGCCATTGCACCGGGATTCCTGATTACTGAACAAAACAGAAGTCTGTTGACCAATGAAGATGGTTCGCTTACTGATAGAGGAAATACTATTTTAAAAATAACACCTTTCAATCGTTTTGGAGAACCCGATGAATTAGTTGGAACAG
>JARRPN010000016.1:0-10935 GCA_037382875.1 Calditrichaceae bacterium
CTTTTCCTTTTACGGTATCGTTAGTAGTCACCGGTGCTAACGGTCCAACACCTGCTGCCATCAGCCTGTTTTGATTAACAGAAAATTTTGAAACAAGTGTATTGACTACAGTTTCAGCCCTTGACTTTGACAGTTCCATATTATAACTGAATTTTCCAACATTATCGGTATGCCCTACAACGTATAAATTAAGTTTAGGATTTTCATTAAGAAGTTTTGCAATTTCCTTTAATGTAGATTCTGATTCCGGTTTAATTTCAGATTTATTAAAATCAAAGTATATACCATATAAAGCTACATGTCCCTGAGCGTTGATATCACTCAACATGGCATTGGCATCCACAACGATATCCTGTTTCATCCCGGCTTCTTCAACAATCCAGACCTGGTAACTACCGGCATCTGTATAAGCTTTTACACGAACCCATATGATACGGTTATTTTTTTCCAATTTCAGATATACATTGCAACAACCTTCCTCAAAAACAACCTGTCCACCGGCTTTTTTAACAGCGTTCATATAATTTCTTAATACCTGGGGGCCTGAACTTGATTTAGCACCTTTCTTGATTTCATAATTGAAGAAATAATATTTACCTTCTACTGTCACTTTCTCTCCGTTTGCATCACGAAAATCTTTGAATACATTAAAATCCAGATTTTTATATCTCGTAATTCGGTAATTTGGCATCCGGTTAAAAAGAGGATGATCTTTACTGCCTTTGGCATCTTCCTGAGCAAAGCACAGTGAACAAAATAGAAATACAATTGATAAAAAGAGTAATTTTCTCATTTAACGTTCCTTTCTTGAATTAGATTAGTACAACACAGGGATTCTTTAAAGCAAATTCTAATATTTTCACTTCTCAAATTGGAAGAATTGATGTTTAGATTTCATAATATAAAATTATTTAACAGGCCTTAACCATAAAGCCATATCTTTTGCAGGTTTTAGTTTAATAGCCTTAATACTAATCTCCTCATGACTCAATTCAATCTCAATATCTTCAGAGAATTCGCCCTTCCACGTATTATATTTCTTTAGTTGATATTTCCCATCCACAATTCCAGTAAAAATCAAATTCAAATTGTTAAAAATGGTTTTGTCTTTATTCAATATCCAGATAAATATCTCATTTCCATTTTTCAAACCCATTATCTCCAGTTTGTTATTTGCACTTTTAACCGGTACTTCCTCAATCATATTATAATTATCTTTAAGCATTAAAGATACAAATGCTTCAGCCATTTTAAAATGAAAGTACTCATTTTTATGCAAATGCCATTCCCACCACCAGGTTAATGGTAAAATTGGGGTCGGTGAAAACATACCGCGCCACAAACCGTTATGCATTTCACCCTCATATAATTCAACCGGCACATCCTGTCCGGGTGGTTTCCAGCTGATAGCATACTCCCCGATAACGTGAGGTTTACTAAAAGCATCTTCATATTCGACGATACTTTTATATATATCTTTTGTGGGGCCATATGGATGATGCTGTGAAAAATCAAGATTTTTTACTTTCCATAATTCAGGAACCATACGATTAGCAACGCTGGTTGATACAATATGATCATAGGGATCAATGCTCTTTAGATAGGTAGACATCTCATCATGCCAGTCTGCTATAGTATCTGCAGGAATATTTTGCCAATCCATGGCATTATTAATTTCATTCCAAAACTCCCATACAGCCAGATTTGGAGAATGTCCCCAGCGCGCAACCATATATCGAAGCCTGTTTTTATAATATTGTTTTGCTTCCGGATTCGTGAAAAAATCAGCAGGTGTTTCACAGGGACCACCATTTGCTTTATTGTATGGATTAGTACGCCACTCTGCATTAGATGCCCAGCTATCAATGTAGGATTTGAATATGCCGTGATAATCAATAGCCAGCATGATATAAATGTTTCTTTCTTCTGCTAATTTTAAAAGTTCATCAAAACGTTTAGCGGATTTTTCATAATAGCGACCCAGTCCGGGTGCATCCAGAATATCTTGCGGTTCTCCATATTCGATTACTACATTGGCCAGATGCGGGGTACCTTCGATATGATCCATGAATTCAATCTTGAGATAATTAATGCTATCCGGCAAATCGGTAATGTATGCAATAAAAACACGGTGCCAATCTTCCTGCGTATCCCATGATTGACTGTATTCAAAATCGATAGGGGTATACGTTTTATTATCAAATGATACATAACATTTTATACGATCTCGGGAAAGTTCATTTTTATAAAAGGTCTTGATCTTAAATCGCTTGATATTATTAAGTTTATAGATGATGGCTTCTGTGGAATTGGCTGGAAAGGTAACCCGATTCAGATCATCCTCAGTGTATGTTGTTTTTCCGCTTACAAGTTTTAAGCCGGGTGAATGATAAAATGTCTTATCCCAGTTTTCCAATTCATCCGTGAAGGTTTTGTAATTATTAAATTTTGTCCATTCCAGGGGCACATTCCAGGTGCACATCCATATCCGCATAAAATTTGCATTATTCTTGTAAAGTTCATCAAAATAAGTTTCATAAGGAAATTTCCATTCCGTTTCCATATCCCAGCATACATTCAATCCAACACCTCGGAATCGTTTTCCGGAATCAAAACGAAGTGAATAATAGGAATCGTTATTCATATGTAAAAAACCATTTTTTTCAGAGGGCTCTACATTTAAAGTAAAAATATCAGATTTGGATGTAACCGCTGAATTAACTGCTTGAATATGATAAGAGTAACTACCTATTTCGACAGGTGTAAAACGTGCCTGCCAGTGGCCGTTACCTAAGGGGTGATCCAAATAAAAACAGGGTATTGTTATGGTTTGACCCGCAGGTGTATTAATGATAGCATCGACTGTTATCTCATCCGGATTATATGGGTTGTTATAAAATTGGTTCAGATGGATATTTACATAAAGCGTTTTATATTGTTCAATAATTTGTGTTGCAGGTTCAACAGAAATTCGTGAATCCGAGCAAGCTATGAACAATGTCATAAATATAAATAAACTACCATATAAAATTTTGGTAAAGAAATATCTCATCTTAGTTTCTCCAAAGTTAAAACATTCCATCCGTTCAATTTTACCATAATCTTCCTGAGTAGGTCAAACCAAATTTAAAAAAATAGCTACTTGTTTTCATCGGATCCATGGCTTCTACTTGAAACATTTGTTCTTCATAGATAATTGATCCAGTAGTTGAGTCAAATCCAACTGGAACACTTTGTAAATAACTATAAGGTCCTTCATTTGTTGTGTATTGGCGGTAATTAAAACTGCTAAATATTTCCAGACAATTCACCGGACGATAACTTAATGTTAATTCAGGATTAATATTAAAATTGGTTTTTCTTTTTTGAGTACTATTACCTTCGGACCAGTTTATTTTTTGATCAGGATATATAGCAATCCGAGTTGAAATCGTTAAATAATCAGTCAATCCAAGATAACTAACGAGATTTATATTATTATTTCTAGAATACCTGTCATAATTTGAATATTCTGTTTCCGATTGATATGAATAATAATATAAACTCGCAATATACTGACCACTTTTTAAGAAGGGATTCTGATATCCAACCGGCTGCATGAATTCCAGTTGTTGGGCTTGAAGGGAATTAAAAATAAATACAATGCTAACTAGTAAGAAGAATCGTTTTAAGTACATAAGACCTCCGTTAAAGTTGTTTCTGATCAAATTCTATAGGAAAAAGTTAGGTGTGTAAATCGATTTCTATTAAATATAAAATAATGTTAAAAAATTCTAAAACAAAATTTTGCAGCCCTGCTACTATTAAATAATTCTTAAGAAATTTAAAAAGATACCGTTATGTTGTATTATAAGTAAATGTGCTAACAGAATAGGTGCGTAGGATTTCAATCGATGTAAAAAATTTGGTTTTTACATCCGTTATTTCGTACATTTGCGCAAGTGATTATACAATTTTCTGTATAATTACAAAATCAGGTAAAAACATCAACTAATCTTTGTTGAAGAATGAAAATGCTTACTTTACGAACAGTTGATACAACACAACGCACAGACGACCGCAATACAACCAATTTTAATGATCGGGATGACAATACCGATTTTTAGAATCCCCCTTTGTTTTTACCAGAGTCAATCGAAATCAAAAAAATAACATAAAGCGGGGATTCACCCGGGATGAATAAAAACGACTAAAATATAAACCAAATAAAAAAGACAAAACCATGCAATTACCAGGAAAGCTAATAGCAGGCTTACAATCAGACGCAAAAGATTTTATTAATCTTTATATGTCGTTAGGTGAACGGGCGGAAAACTTCCTTCCCAATCATGTGCTTGAATATCTTCGTAATTTTGTGAAACTATGCTGCGAAGAGCCGGATGATCCTGCCCTGCAGAAAGCTCAGATCGATAAAAGTATTCTTGAGTTAAAAGAACTTATTCCGGGCTATACAGATGTTTCCCTGATGTTGTTTCCTCACGAGGATTCTAAAGCTTATCAGTACCGAACCAAGAAACAGCAGTTTGAGAACAAACTGATCTCGTTTATTGATTATGAGCTGGTTGATGATCAAACCAAAGAACAGGCTTCTAATATCCTAAAAACGCATGATTATTCAATAGGTACGCCGCCGGTTACAAAATCACAGATTGATCTGATGTATAATCTGATTTTGGGTGATAATGTCCGTGAACTTAGAAAATTTCGTGATGTGATTGGTGTAAAAGGTGATATTGAAGAAGCTCAGTGGAATTACCTGATGGATGTACTTGAGCAGATGATTGTCCAGAGTACCCATTATACAACCAATGCTGAAAAACAGGATTTTCTTGAGCGAACAGAACTGACAGTAAATTTTAAAGGTTTGAATGGATTTATCCGCACGGTTGTGGGTGGGGGCGCCAATACGGTAATTGATCTGCTATCGATTGAAGTTTTTTATCCCAGCATGGTTAATGTGATCGAATTTAAAAATGCTGATGCTTTGTATGAAACCATTAAAAATGACCGCACCAGCATTTTCGTGGTTAAGGTTAATTCCATGCGCAAGAATGTATTTAATCATCGTAAATGGTTTCCTTATTTAACCCGTTTGATCATTGTTGATGATTCGCCGGAATCGCGCAGTACAAACACTACACTGGTATTTGGCTTTCATAACAAAATTATCAACACCCTGAATAAAGTACATACTAAAAAATTAGGTGCACTGGCCAATACCCAGCTCAACCTGCGTCTGATTTTAGATAAGGTCAATGATGAAGTTCTAGAGAAAATCCGTGTATGTACAGAAAATAAAATTGCAGATTATGAAGATGAACTAAATGAATTCAAAAATGAACAACTTGGCGAAATCGGTAATCTGAAAAAGGATATTACTTTATTCAAATTTAATGATTACGCTAAACAGATTATCAAAGATAAATACGCTATAACAAAACTGCATGATTATATTGTGCTGATTCAGAATTGCAAAGAGCCGAAAAAACTACAGAAACAAAACAAAGAATTAATTCATGAATTTGAAACACGAACCAAGTCCTATTTCTATTCCAATATTGAGCAGGTTAATATTGCCACGATTGTAGAAGGCGGAGGTCGCAGCCAGTTACGGACCTATGGTGAATATCTGCTTCAGCGAAAACTCAAAACAGTTGATCCGAAAATTGTTTCCAAGTGTAAAACAATTATTGATGTACTGCCGAACAATTTTCAGCGGACACTGAAAAATCATTATCATAAAAACTTCGGTATAAATCTGTTTCTGGAAAAGTATAAAGAATATATTACCAAGGTTGAGAATGAATCGGATAACAAAGGTCGGTTTACAAATTTTCTGATTGATATCGGTGTCCATGAAGAATATAAAAAGAAAACACCGGAAGAGCAGCAGGTTATCAAAGAGTTCATCAGTAATCTCGCTAATTTGGATATTACTTCCATTGCCGATGATGTGCAGATGATTATTCGTGATATTCTGTTCGATGCGGTACTAAAACCCTATATATTATTCAACAAGGAAGCTTCATGGGAGTATAAGGATCTTTTCCCGGTTGATCGTTTTGATATTAACCCCTTTGATCTGGAGATTGGTTTAACTGATGATAAACGTATTGATTTTGAGCGATTACATCATCGCCTGAATCGCATGAAAAACAGCTTCCAGTTATTTGATGATACCGGCAATCTATGGGATCGTTTCTGTGAAAACCTGACAATTATCATTAATGATCCATCCAATCCTTCGGGCTATTCAGATTTCAATAAACCGGAACTAATTAAATTTCTGCGCTTCCTGAATAATAACAAAATCACTTTATTATTAGATGAAGCTTACAGTGATGCCATCAAGATTGACGATCCGGATGAGCCGAAATGGAGGACGATTTCACGATATGTGATGAATAATATCAGTTCTTTACCAAATATCAGTATTGTATCTTCCTTGTCAACGACGAAAAATCTTGGTGCGACAGGTAATCGATTGGGTTCACTGATTGCAACGCCAGCCCGCAAGGATGTACTTGCTTTTGCTAAAAAACAAAATACGATAGAAAAGGGTAATACCAACTCACTATACATGCTGGTGAATACCATTGAAGCGGCGCAATTATCTAAAAAGATCAAAGACCGCATGGAGTCGGAGCTGCCCAAAGATGCTTCCCGTTTTAAGATTAAAGGACTCATTGAAAATTATATTATTGATGAAATTGTCAGTTATGCGGAACGTAATACTTCTAATAGACAGGCCAAGGATATCAAACGATTTTCACCGTTTGAAGGCAGCCCGCTGCATACTTTCCTTTTAGAGGAGCTGGTTTCTCTGGATAAGCTGGACGTTCTTGAATTGCCGGATGATTTTAAATACAAAGGCGCACCTTTCTTTAAATATTACCAGGAACATCTGGTTAAGGAAATTAATCGATTCCGTATGAATAAAATGTTCCGAGAGGAATCGAACCGGCGGCTGAAATTGGTTAAAGAAATAGGTAAAAAAGTGATTGAAGAGGAGGAAGCGCAGGAGCTGGCTGAAATACTGGAATCCGATGGTTCCTACTTGTTCAATGTTTTGTTAAAGGATTTCTTCTCTTATCAGGATCTTGAGAAATTCACCATCAAATTGGCAGAACAACGCGGTATATCCGTAATTCCTTATCAAACTGGCTTTTTACGTTTCTCATTAGGGTATTATATAGAAGGTTCCGAACAAAGTTATGAAACATTTGGTCGTGAATTTGAGAATTCTTTACGAATCGTATTGAAATACTGGAAATTGTATCATACAGCTAAAACGGATCCTGATAATAAGGATAAACGCAGCGAGGATCTGCTAGAAGAAATTTTTACTTCCGTATCTGATATGGAATTTATCGATCAGGTATTGAATGATTATAATGTTATTAAAATTCTCAACAAAGTACCATTAAAGGTACTCACCATCAGTAACATTATGACACTTTACCATGCTTTCCCGAAAGACTGTGGAGTTTCAATCAATACAATCCGCAATTCGGAGAATTCTGTATTCGAGTTTTATGAAAATGTTGGTGAGTGTCGCGATTTAATTGAATTTATAGGAAGCAAGGCTTTTACAAAGATTTATGAAAATTTGCTGCCCCAGGTCTACAAAAATATTACAATGATAAAACATTTGGATTATAACACTGTTATTTCCAGATACGGTAAATCCACGATACTTAAATACATATATAATAAAGTAGATTATCAGCCGGGTAATTATGTACTGGATGATCCGGATGAACTGAACATTATGAAGGAAATACTGGTTGAGCTTGAGGCGATACTATTCTCGGATTCGAAAACCAAAATTATGGCCTTAAATGCATCAAAAGATCTGTCCGGTGATAAGGCAAAACTGGAAGGTACTAACCGGATTTTGAGAAAATATGTGGAAGAATTGCTACTGCATTTCAATTTGCCGTTTGAGCAGGAAGCCATTGAACCCACTATTGATGAAATGATTAAAGCAACCGTTGATATCTTTAAAGAGGTTGTTGGAAAATCGGTTAAAGAATTTAGTCTGTCGACTTACCTGGACAATTTTACTAAGGATTTGATAGCATCAGAAATACCCGAAAGTTTTAAACTGCGTCGGGAAGGATTCCTGATCAAAATTCTTCGGGAAACGGTTCTTGCGAATGGTTTATCACAATCAGAAAAAATATTACGTCTTTATCTGTTTAAGCGGGATCGATTGCTAAAAAGCATGCTGCAATCAAAGATTGAGCTACTTAATGCTAAACTGAATGAAATGACCGATGCAGAAGTACGTTTATTCTCTGAAGAATTTGCTTATGGAATTCTGCCAAGCGAATTGGGTGAAATTATACAGAGCATTCTACGACTCAAGGATGTTAAAATCACCCAGAAAGAGCTACATAAGGAAGCCCGTGCGATTGTATTGTTCTTCATCGATCTGATGAATAAAACCAAGTCAACCGAATATTACAATAAATATAATCATACCCTAATTAAATTTGTAGAGACCCGCTTTCTTAAACAGAATTCCAGCACCAATGAAATGATCCAGCATGGTATCACTCTGCATAAAGATTTTAAAATGGAAACGAGTGATAGCAATGGGACACTGGCCTGGGTTTATGAACTGATGACCAAGTGCGGTGTGATTGGCCTGGAACAACCAGTGCAAACTCATACCCGTATTGTGACTGATGCCAAGCGCAGGATTTATCCGTTTCATAAAGCTGATAGGCCAGAAAATGGTAATCTGGAACGGGATTATTCCGAACCACATCAGTACATCAAGAGCATGGACATCAAACCGCCGTCTGTATTTTTTGGCCGTCGTATGGAAAAATTTATCGAAAATATGGATGAAAACGATTATCGCTGTAAAATAATCAAACCCGGCCTGGTAAAGGTGCTTTATGTCTTTCAGAAATGCTATATCAAATATCTGACTGATAATTACCGCCTGATCACGGCTGATGAAGTCAGTCTGGAAGACGTTAAAAAGTTTATGCCTGAAGTCATTCTATTCTATGGCGCTCCGGAAAAAGTGATTTCTTTTCCGCAAATCGGTTACTTTGATTTGAAAGGTCCTGAGGGCAACATCAAGACAATGGTTACACCACTTAAAAAAGAAGTGGACTATTTTGGAGATATCAAAAAGCCCTGGCTGACCATGATGAATGAGAAGGTTAAGGAAATGGGCGGTGTTCCGGTTCATGGTTCCCTGTTTGCAGTTGAGGAAGAAGACGGCAGCATGTTCGTCGTGCAGATCAGTGGTGATAGCGGGGTAGGTAAATCTGAAATGCTGGCAGCGATGATCTTAAAATGGTTGAAAAAAGATTTGTCCGGTATTCGATCCATCAAAATGATCGCAGGCGATATGTTCTTTGTATTTCCTGATGATCAGGGTAATCTGTATGGTATAGGTACTGAAGAAGGCGATTTCTCCCGTGTTACTGATTTTGATCCTGATTTTATCAGACAATATTACACCTTGTTTGCTAAAGCGGCCGATAGCAATGTAACCGATTTAAATTCCCGCAGTACGATCAGTGGATTCTGTGATATCTCGATGCCGTTCAAGATTGATATTATGCTAACAGCCAGTAATTATGCTCGTGAGGAAGCGGGTATTACACGTTATGAAAATCCTGAAAATTTCCTTTTATATCGTGATTCTCATGGTGAACGTAAAGAAAAGGCAACCAGTGCGGATAATCCGCATTTGCAACGAACACTGCTGCGATACACCAGTGATAAAAATATTGTAGAAGTATTGGATAAACATGGCAACTATATGGATGATGTACTCAACTGGGAAAAGGACGAACAGAAGAATAAATATTATTTGTGTGCTTCCTATAAGATGATTGATAAGATTGATATCGAAATTGTTGTTAATAAAATATTTGTTGGTAAATCATTTGAACATCAGGGGCTCAAGTATAGAATCAAGGAAACCAATTTCGATATTATAAAGAATCGGTTTATCGCTACAGCAGTTACAATGGTGAAACCAAATGAGGATGCTGAGCCGGTTGAAAGTAAAATAGATGTACTCTTAGACCGTGAAATATTCAGCCAGATTTTCAATTCTCTTGCCAGCACGCCGGCCGGGCAGCCTTTTGTGGCAGAAGAAAGTCAAATTAAAGGGCGCCGCAATCTTATAAATATCCTTATGGGTGGAAACGACGGCAAAGGTAAAGGACGAAATATTCGTCTTGGTATTTTGTCTACGGATCTAGGCCGGAGAGGTAAGGAAATTACTGGTCCGCAAGCAGCTGCGGAAGATATGAAAACGATGATCCAGGAAGTTCGTATTTTTCGCAGTGATGTCAGTGATAATAAAAATTATGTACAGCAACTGGTTTATGAAAAATACGATCATATCTTTGCTGAGCATAAACACAATAGCGAAGTGTGCCGGTACAATTTCCTGTTATTCCAGCTGGAACAGATGCGCAAAGCCAGCTTTGTACGTGTTGATGATTTAAAAACAAAGGTCGATCTCTCAAGCATTAAAGGTTTCTCACCAGTCAGTCCAAAGAAAGAATTCAGCCCGTTGCTGGTTACGCCGAATATCAATATTGAATTGAGCGCATTTAGCGAAACCTATGAGCAGTTGATGAGTCTGCCGAATAATCCGGAGTTTGCCGATGAGTTCTATGAGAAATCGGACAATCTGTATATCGCTGAAGGTTACAGTAATGAGACAATTATAAACAATATGATACTGCAATTACTGGTTTTAAATGGCTATCTGACGATCGAAGATTTGACACGCGGACGGATTACGGAAAAGGTTAACCGGGAAACACTGGCTGCGGCTAAATTTGCAGCGGTAAAGAGACTTGCAGGGATAACAGTACGCAGTTAGCAGTTGCAGGAGCAGTGAAAACAATATTCAGTCAGCAGTAAACGGTATGCTATTTGTCATGATGA
>JARRPN010000017.1:0-13888 GCA_037382875.1 Calditrichaceae bacterium
GGCGCCCATGGCAGTGAAAGTTTTAGAATTAAAAATAGCCATTGTGAAGTTATAAATACAAGTTCGTTTAAAAAGTTGAGGGTTGTCGATCCCATCGGTTGCGGTGATACATTTTTCGCAATCTTTGGGATTAATTACTTTAAAACAAAGGATTTTAAATTTTCAGCAAAGCGTGCAAATATTGAAATGATTTATCAACCGATAGACATGGCTGTCAGATCCGATATGCATGAATTTTTAACTGATATTCAACCTGAACTCATCATTAATGCAGCTGCGTATACTAATGTCGATAAATGTGAAGTAGAAAGAGAGCAATGCTGGAATACCAATGTCAGGGCTGTTGAAAATATTGCTGAAAGCGATCTTAATCCTAAGACAATAATTGTTCATATCTCGACAGACTATGTATTTGATGGAGAAAATCCACCTTATCGCGAAAAGGATAAACCGAATCCTCGTGGAAATTATGCACGTAGTAAAATGGCATCAGAAAATATAGTTCGTGCAAGTCAATTTGAATATGTGATTGTAAGAACTCAGGTTTTATATGGAACAGGAAATCGTCTGCGCCCAAATTTTGTTACCTGGATTATTGAACAATTACGAAATAATAAAAAAATTAAGGTAGTAACCGATCAAATTGGCAATCCTACCTACAATCATGATGTAAGTGAAGGTATCTACAGATTATTACAAACTGAGAATTATGGTATATTCCATATATCGGGTTCGGAAAGTATTAATCGATTTGATTTTGCAGTAAAGATTGCTAGCGTATTCAATTTAGATGAAAAATTAATCGAAAGTACTACAACCAGTAACCTTGAACAAAAGGCTCCAAGGCCAGCCAATTCTACTTTTGTGCTTGACAAACTATATAATAATATAGGTTGGCTTCCGCATGATGCTGAATCTGGATTAAAGTTATTGAAGAAGGAAATGAACGCAGTCAATGAATGATTTTGGAAAATCGGTTATTCTAATTCCAACCTATAACGAGTTGGATAATGTTGAACGCCTAACAAAAAAAGTGTTTAAATATGTTCCGGATATCCATATTCTTTTTATTGATGATGGATCGCCGGATGGCACAGCCAATAGAATTAAAGAATTGATGAAAGAAAGTAAAAATATTCATATCCTTGAAAGGCCTGGAAAAATGGGCCTGGGCAGTGCTTATGTTAGTGGATTTAAATTTGCTTTGGAAAATGGATATGAATACATTTTTCAAATGGATGCGGATTTTTCCCACGATGCCAGGGAGCTTCCAAATTTCATTAAAGCAATGAAAGAAAGCGATCTGGTCTTGGGATCACGCTATATTAAAGGTGTAAATGTTATTAACTGGCCGTTAAGCAGACTGTTATTGAGTTATTATGCAAATAGTTACACAAGGATAGTGACCGGTTTGCCAATTCGGGATGCTACCGGGGGTTTTAAATGTTTTCGTCGTTCAGTTTTGGAGAGCATTGATCTGGATAAAATTAAATCGAACGGGTACGCTTTTCAGATAGAAATGACGTTTAAGGTATGGTACAAAGGTTTTCGTGTAAAGGAAATACCCATCATTTTTATCTGGAAAGCGTACCCGTTCGATTTAATTTTATCCAGATCAATGCTCTCCAAAACTGAACGACGAAAACATTTAAAACCCCCGGTAGCATCCCGAATTGGCAAACCGGTCACTATCCTTGCCAAAGAATTACGGAAACAGATCTTTTCAAATTTAAGTCGTTGGCAGCGTGTGCAGTTAGCACGTCATCCGATGCGACCATACAGCCTTGATTATATCGATCGCATGTGCTCATATTTTGAAGAATTCCATGGCGATCGTTTGTTTTCAGATGATAAAGCAATTGTTGCCGGTATTGGTATGATCGATGAATTCTCTGTTGTGATTGTAGGTCAGCAAAAAGGACGCGGTACAAAGCAAAATTTATATAGAAATTTTGGTATGCCTAATCCGGAAGGATATCGTAAAGCGCTGAGATTAATGCGTTTCGCTGCTAAATTTAATAAACCTATTATTACTCTCATTGATACACCAGGAGCGTATCCAGGAATTGGTGCGGAAGAACGTGGACAGGCTGAAGCAATTGCTAAAAATTTATATGAGATGTCACACTTTTCCGTACCAATAATCAACGTTATTATCGGGGAGGGTGCTTCGGGAGGTGCTTTAGGTATCGGAGTTGGAGACCGGATACTGATGTCTGAAAATGGCTGGTATTCAGTAATCAGCCCGGAAGGTTGTGCAGCTATATTATGGCGGGATGCTGCCAATGCCAGCAAAGCCGCGGATGCTATGAAAGTGACAGCACCGGATTTGGTAGATTTAAAGATTATTGATGAAATTATAAAAGAACCTGTTGGCGGCTCACACGAAGATTATGATCTTGCGGCAGAATATGTAAAAAAAGCTATTGTAAAACATCTTAAACAACTTGTTAAAATTCCCGCTGATAAACTCATTGAACAACGCATTGAAAAATTCAGTAAAATGGGTGCCTGGGTCGAATGATTCAGAATACGATTACATTTCGGGTTCGTTATGCTGAAACCGATAAAATGGGTATTGCCCATCATTCAAGTTATGTACTATGGTTTGAAATGGCCAGAATTGAGTTGATGCGGTCCATAGGTATCTCATATGCTCAATTTGAAAAAGATGGATACCTTATGCCGGTACTGGAAATAAATCTTCAATATAAAAAAGCGGTTACCTTTGATCAGCTTCTAAATATTACAGCATCGATTAATCAAAAACCAAAAGCCAGATTTAAATATAATTATCAGATTTCAAATAGAGATGAAATAATATGTGAAGGTTATTCTATTCACGGTTATATGAATTTACAAAACAAAGCAATTAAACCACCTAAAGCGTTTCTAAATAAAATCAACGAATATTTTAAGGAAATAACATAATCATGTTGGATCAAAAATTGCTGGATATTTTAGCCTGCCCTAAATGCAAAGGCGAACTGGAGTATAAAGCTGAAGATGAAGTTTTAATTTGTCAAGAATGCCGGCTGAAATATCGGATTGAGGATGATATTCCTATCATGTTAATTGATGAAGCGGAATCATTTTAGAGATGATATATTTCTTGAAACATTAAGATTTGCAATGACCGGAAATATTCGAAGAGAATGTGGAACTATAATTAGTAAACTGGGTTAATTTGATCTAAAGCACAATTGACTAAGTACCCAAAGTTTACCCTTGACTTGGTTATTATTAAATTTTATATTTTGTCAAGTTAATTATAAAAGAGGAATCGCTTATTAGTTCGTTGTTAAAGGTTAAAAAATAGAACATATAATCCATATAGTGGGTTAGTCTACCTTTAGCAAATGACTTATGAAAGCGAGACGAAATTCCGGTTATGTGGATTCTGGCAGTTAATACATTGTTTGCGCAGGGCGAAGCAGCGGTTCCATTTTTACTTATAACTCCTGGTGCACGCAATGGTGGATTAGGGGAGGCTGGTGTCGCTCTTGTTAATGATGCTAATGCTATTTACTGGAATCCAGCGGGCCTGGCATTCCAATATGAAAATCCCGAAACAGATTATAGAAATGAAATAACCCTGATGCATTCTAAATGGTTACCCCAGTTCAATTTTGATGATTTGTATTATGATTATCTGGCTGGTCGTTTTTATGTGGGTGATCTGGGTATGCTGGGCGGTAGTATTACGTTTTTAAATTTAGGTAAAAATGTCTGGACGGATGAAACGGGAGAAGAACTGGGTACATTCGATTCATTTGAATATGCTGTGACGCTTTCATATGCAACTAAATTAGCCAGCAATACTGGTATCGGGATCAATCTTAAATTGATACAGAGTAATTTAACTGATTTTGAAGTGAAAGTCGGAACAGAAACAGGTGATGGACAAGCAACAGCTTTTGCAGTTGATTTGGGTATGCTATGGACACCTGATTATGAATTCCTGGATAATAAATTGAATGTTGGTTTCAATTTGGCAAATTTTGGACCCAGAATTACTTACATCGATGCCGATCAAGCCGATCCACTGCCAACCAATTTACGAGCTGGTTTATCTTATCACTTAATGGATGATGGTTTCAACCGAATAACCCTTATATATGATATAAACCGCCTCCTTGTTGTAAAAGACACAAGTGGTACGTCAGATAATGTATTCAAAGCTGCCTTTTATTCATCCTGGACTGAATACTCGTTCAGAGAAAGCATGAAAAAATTTACCCATGCTTTTGGCTTGGAATATAATTATGGTACGTTAATCGCATTGCGTACTGGTTATTTCTATGAAGATCCGCAAAATGGAGACCGTAAGTTTATTACCTTTGGTGCGGGATTGGCATTTAATATGTTTACCATTGATCTGAGTTATCTATGGACATGGACGGATGAGGATCATCCGTTATCGGATACCATGAGATTTTCAATTGGTGTTAAATTTTAATAAAGGGGAGATAATACTCCCTTTTTCCATATAAACTTCCAGTTATTCACGCCGGCTTTGTTCGGGATTGAAGGAGCGATAGTTAGATACTTTTTACCATCAAGTTAATCTGTTTATCATTTAATAAAATAAGTTTATCAGAATGAAGAACATTATATTATGTTTGATTGCACTACTGACGATTCAGGGCATATCGTTTGCTCAGTTTGTTACGGACAAACAGACTATTCATATTTGCGCTATTCGTGTTGAATTTCAAGAAGATAATAATGATCTGACCACCGGGGATGGTACATTTATGGTCGATACGGTTACGACAGATCCTTTCGCGATAGATCCGGCACCTCATAATCGGCTTTATTTTCAGGATCAGCTTCAAGCTGCAGCAAATTATTTTAATAAAGTATCCAATGGCAAGGTGACCATTACCGGTGATGTGTTTCCTCAGGGGGAAAATGATGCATACCAGTTACCGGAAGAAATGGGATATTACAACCCTAATACAACAGATGCAGAAATCAACAAGGGAATTGCTCAGTTATTTATAG
Source organism: Calditrichaceae bacterium (assembly GCA_037382875.1). Classification (GTDB taxonomy): domain Bacteria; phylum Calditrichota; class Calditrichia; order Calditrichales; family Calditrichaceae; genus JAFGKZ01. The sequence continues at coordinate 5,008 of JARRPN010000017.1, forward strand.
ATGCGGTTCAGACCGCAGATGAAGATGATGACATCGTATTTGAAAATTATGATTTAATTGTAGTTTTTCATGCAGGTGTGGGTAGAGATATTGCTTTTGATTATGATCCGACACCGCAGGATATTTCCTCACTGTATGTAACACTGGATTTTATGCAGAAGTGGATTAGTAGTGCAGTACAAGGTGCGCCTGCAGATAGCGGATATATTACCAAGGGTATCATTCTGCCTGAAACAGAGAATCAGGAAGGTGAACAAATTGCCCTAACTGGTATGTTTGTTTCTAATATTGGCACTCATTTGGGATTATATGATTTATTTAGTCCTTCAAAGCAGCGCACGGGAGTTGGACGATTTGGTTTAATGGATGCCGGATTATTGAACTTAAATGGACTTGCCCCGGCACCCCCGGGAGCCTATTCAAGAAAAAAATTAGGCTGGACTCAACCTCAGATAATTACCCAGCCAACTAACAATATTGAGATAACACGATATGGATTGGATAATCCGGAGTCTGCGGAAATTGTGCAGATTCCAATCAATGATAATGAGTATTATCTACTTGAATTTCGTGGTGATTATAAGGTTAATATTGATTCTCTTTATGTTGATATGTTTGAAGATAGAGAAGAATATCTTAGTTATCTTGAAGTTTTAAAAACTTATTATGATGATCAGCTTGAATTTGGGGAAAGCGGTGTATTGCTTTCCATGCCGGATTATGATTGGGGATTACCCGGAGCCGGTATTTTAATCTGGCATGTTGATGAACGCGTAATTGCCGAAAAAGGACCCACCAATTCTATCAACGATGATTCCAATTATCGTGGTGTTGATATTGAGGAAGCCGATGGATCGCAGGATATTGGACAAATATATAACTTTTTAGAGCCCGGATATCAAACAGAGCTTGGCTGGTTTGCTGATTTTTGGTACAGTAATCGTTCTGAGGATTTGGAAGATTTTGAGCTGTATGAAAATAAGTTTTCAACAAATACTTCGCCAAATACGCGATCCAATTTGAATAACGCTAAATCTTATATCACCCTCGAAAATTTTAGTGCAAATACATCGGATGAAATGACTTTAGATTTTAAACGTGATATTTTTGAATCGGGTTATCCGTTATCATTGTTCGATAGTAGTGCAACATTATTAAGCACCATTGCCGGTACACTTGAAGACCATAATGTAGATTTTATATTTGCTCTTGATTCTAAAGGCGATATTTATGCTATAAATACTGAGAATGAACAACCCATGGGATTGTATGATAATGAATACTTAATTGGCGGTCTGGATCAAATTGGTAATTATTCCAGTCTTGCACTTATCAATTCTAATGCTGATGAACGGGCTGAAATGCTGGTGATATCATCGGGAAATAAGGTGAAGGCTCTTAATTTAATTGGTGAGGGTGTTTCCGGGTTGGCACCGATCCAGTTTGAGACAAATCTTCCGGGGGATGCGGTTGGACCGGTTGTGCAGGCGGGTAGTTCAATTTATATACCCTGTGTTGATAAAAAAATCTATAGATTGGATTTTACCGGGCAAGTTGGGGATCCAATTGAGACAGAGTACCAGGTAAAAGATATAGCAGCATATCCGGGTGTAATTTTGCCAAATTTTAATTTTAGAATGTCATTTGCTGCTATAGCGCATTTGATAACGGAAAATGAATATAATCTTATTACTTATGATGAAGAAAAGCAGACTTTTTACATTCATAATCCTGATGGAAGTGAACATGCCAATTTTTCGATAGAATCCGATTTAACATCACAATTTATTCTGGCCGATATGGATGCTAACAATGTACCCGATATCGTGTTTACCCTTAAAGATGGTATCTATGCATATAGTGTCGAAGGATTTCCCATCAGCGGTTTCCCGATCAAACCTAAATTTATTACTGCTGATTCACTTATAGGAACCCCATTAGCCTTAGATGTAAATAATGACGGTTTGCTGGATCTGATCTATTCAACAAAGAAGGGACAGGTATTAGCATGTTCAATAACTGGTCAAACTATCTCTGAGTATCAGTTATCAACAGGTGGGAGCTTGTCAGTCAATCCAATGGTAATACAACTGGATTTTGATGAAGAGTTGGAACTCGTGGCCATTACAGATAGCGGAAATGTTTATGCCTGGCAGTTAGAGGCGCCATATAATTCTGAAAATAACATCTGGTTACAAGCTAACTATAATTCTTCTAATAATGCATATATTGAAGGTTATACTGCATATCAATCCATTAGTGCTGCCTTGATGCCGCCTAAAAAAGTCTATAATTATCCAAATCCCAATAAAGGTGATTTTACAAATATTCGTTATTATTTAAATGAACCGGCCACTGTTACAATTCGCATCCTGGATGCGGCAGGTGCGCTGGTTGATGAGTTTGAAGGACCGGGTTTCGGGCAGACTGATAATGAAATCCCCTGGAATGTATCCAACATTGCTTCTGGAGTATATATATGTCAGGTTGAGGCGAAATCCCAATCGAAAACCGAGAAACAGTTAATAAAGATAATGGTGATTCACTAAATAACTATGATTAAATCTAAGCTTCTATTTTCAATCCTCATCTTACTTATTGCAGTAACCCAAACCATATCGCAGGAAATTGTATTTCATCATCCTGAACTGAAATGGAAAACATTCGAAACCGATAATTTTATCATACATTTTCACCAAGGCACAAAACGTTCTGCTCTTATCGTTGCAAAAATTGCTGAAGAAATTCATCCTTTATTGTGCAAATTATACAATTACCATCCAAAGGGTAAAGTCCATTTTATTATTAAGGATACAGATGATTACAGCAATGGCGGTGCTTACTTTTTTGATGATAAAGTGGAAATCTGGGCGTCCAACCTAGATTATATCATGCGGGGAACAAAAAACTGGCTGCGTGATGTGGTAACCCACGAATATGCTCATATGATATCGATTCAGAATATGGTAAAATCTAATTTGTATATTCCATATGGTTTTATACAGGTCTTTGGATATGAAAAAGAGCGGCGAAAAGATGTGGTACGGGGTTTTCCTAATGCCGTGGCATCATACCCAATAAGTTCTATATCCATTCCTGTCTGGTTTGCAGAGGGCGTGGCACAGCATCAGGTGGATGGGGGACGATTTGATTATCGTGATCCGCATAGGGAAATGATTTTACGCGATCGAATACTAAATGACAAGATGCTCACATTTAATTCTATGGGTGTTTTTGGTAAAGGTAGTCATGGCAACGAGTCAGCCTACAATCTTGGTTTTTCGTTTGTCAATTATTTAACGGACCGTTTCGGCGAACATGTTCTGGAACGAATCACAGATGGTTCTTCTAAATGGAACGCCTTCACATTTAATAGTGTACTAAAGAATGCTACCGGAATCGAAGGTAAAGTTTTATATAATGATTGGGTGGATTCCCTGACGCAGGTTTATACTGATCGTACACAATTGATACGCCAGAATGTAGTTAAGGGAAATCCCGTTGAAATTGATGGTACGGCAAATATTTATCCTGCTTGGTCACCAGATGGAAACAAAATAGCGTATATTTCCAATAAAAGTTCAGATTATTTTAGTTTTAATAGTCTCGTTTTGTATGATCGAATTACAAAAAAGAAAAAAGTCATATCAGGACTGATTTCATCCTCATTAAGCTGGTCTCCGGATGGTAAATATTTGGCTTATGCACGTTCCGTGATTAGGGCCCCATATGGATCAATTTATAATGAATTATATCTTTATGATTTAGACAAAGAAAAAGAAATTCGGCTTAGTTTGGGCTTGAGGGGACGGAATCCGGATTTCAGCAATGATGGTAAAAAGTTATGTTTCGTTACTGAAACCAATGGCAGACATCAGCTCAATGTTTATAATATTCCTGAAAAACTGGATGAGGATTTTTCAAAAACATACTATTTTAATGTCGAAGATGGAAAATTATCCAAACAGCCACATCCTGATGATATTAATTATAGGGAAGTTTTAATCAGAGGAGGCGATATTGTACAGCTGCTTCCTTCGGATGATAGCCGACAAATTTATCATCCAAGGTGGTCAAATAATGATTCCAGTATTGTTTTTGATACAGCAACAGAGTACGGGCGAAATCTTGGTATGTACGATTTTAAAACTAAATCATTCAGCTTATTCATGGAAGCAGAAGAAGAGCTTCGTTACCCGTATTTTCAGCCGGATTCTCCTTTTCTTTATTATGCAGCTAGCACAACAGGTATTTACAATATTTATCGAAAAAATCTGGAAACTGGTAAAACGGATTTGGTAACTAATGTTACCGGTGGTGCCATGATGCCGGCCGTTAATAAAAACGGCGAACTGGTCTATTCCTGTTATGATAATATCGGGTATAAGATTTATGAAATCGATGAACCAGAATCGATCGAACAAAATCTGGCTGTTTATAATCCTCAATATATTGCTTCAATTCCCGATAAAAATTTTGATGATTCTGTTTTACCCGAGCCGGATATCAAAGATTATAAACAAATGTTTACACCCGTCCACATTCTACCAAGATTATGGATTGATTACGGAACGTTTAAACCCGGATTTTATTTACTTTCCTCCGATGTCCTTGATAAGTATACTCTTATCGGCAGCGCCGCAATGAACAGTCGATTTGATTATGATTTATATGGTTTAGTCGAGTTTAAAGATTTTAGATATCCTTTTTCGCTTGAAGCCTACAATTTAAATGCGAATATCGAGGATAATTACTATCACCGTGATGGTGCTGATTCAACCTTCTATAAAAGGGATGTAAATTTTAACCTGCTGGAATTCCGAATCAGTTTAGACTTAACGACGATTCTCTGGTCAACTCAAAAATGGATAGCATTCAAACTGGATTATATCAATCGTCAGTATAATGCTAAGATTGATCAGGATGCAGGTCGGCGAAATGGTCAGGTACTTCCTAACGAATCATCTTTCACATTTAGGTATAAATATTTAAAAGGCAATGCTTTTGAATTTCGAGCTATAGGCGATTTGATACATAAAGATCGAAATATGGCCATTAATCCCTCAGGTGGACGTTATTTTTATTTCAGATACAGTTATGAAATGAGTGATTTGTTGGAAGATTTTGTATTAAGTGTTTCGGGAATTGATGAAGTCTATACAAAATACAGATATCATCAACTGATCATGGATTGGGAAGAATATTTTAAAAATCCCTGGTTGAAAGACCATGCTTTAAGTCTGCGTTTGCATGGAGGGTATATTGACCGCAAGGTTGACAGCTTTTTTAATTTGTATGCCGGTGGTTTAATCGGAATGAAAGGTTATTCCTATTTTAGCATCGAAGGGCGTCAGCAGGCTATTGGGACCATAACATACCGATTTCCATTATGGCAGAATATTGATGGCCGTCTGGGGCATATGTATTTTGATAAATTATACATGGGTTTCTTTTTCGATTATGGTAATGCCTGGAACCCGAATGATTTTAAATTTTCGGATTTCAAACGGGATGTTGGTGTGCAGATAAGATTAGCTTCATTTTCTTACCATCTTTTCCCGACTAACTTTTTTGTAGAAGCTGCATATCCATTGGATAAAGCTAAAAATTTTGACAGTTCACGCAATCAGATGATTGAATACGATAAAGAAGTACGTTTTTATTTTGGCGCTTTATATGAATTTGATATCCGGGAACGCATAGGAAAGATGTTGAATCCAAAATCGTTGATGCGGAAATTAAGATTTTAGGTACTAGTTTAGGTCTTGAATTGCTAGTTATTATGAAATAATTTTCATATAATAAATATTTAAAATGTAAAATTACTTTAGGTGATCAAATGCGTTTACTAATAATTTTATCATTATTTGTAAGTATTATAAGTGCATCGGAAAGAGATGAAATAAAATCACCAGATTCTAAGACCGATCGTATTGTAGATTTTAATATTGAAAAATTTAGCCTAATGCACCAATCCGAAGATAGCGTGGCTACAAGTTCACAGACTCTTTCGAAAAAGCGCGGTATCCATGCGGCGTTAATGTCGGCAGCAATCCCCGGTCTGGGAGAGGTTTATGCCAAATCATACTGGCGGGCGGCCATATTCTTTGCTCTGGACGCGGTTTTGCTAACATCATATTTTGTTTATGATGGTAAAGGGGAAGATGAAGATAAAACAATGAAAGCGTTTGGTGATTTGCACTGGTCTGAACGTAAGTATTGGTCCAAGGTATACGATTTGGCTTTATCTGCCCAGGTATGGGAAGATCCTGTATTGGAAATGGATCCAGACAATCCGAGAATTATCAGTGAAGATGAATTTCAGAATACGGATGTATTAAAAGATCTACGGAGTCTCGAAAATGCAACCGAAATAGGATATACTCATACTTTACCGACTACTCAAACACAACAATATTATGAAATGATCTATAAATATCTGCATCAATTTGGTGTTGGCTGGGATGATATAACTAAACTCACAATCGATGAAGAAGATCCAGAATATGCCGCCTGGATATTTTATGATAGTCATGCTAATTTAGGAAGAGTAACTCCAAATATTAAGAAATATCGTGCAATGCGTAATCAAAGTAATGATTATTATCAGACAGCTACTACCATGTTAAACCTGATGCTGCTTAATCATGTATTGAGTGCTTTTGATGCTGCTCTGGCGGTTAAACAGTTTAATAAAAAAATAAATTATGCAGTCCGTGTGAACAGTCAATTCGATGGGATTGAACAGGTAACCACATACGGACTGAATGTAAGCTGGTAAATATTAATTTGAAGAGTTGATTATTGTGAATTTTAAGATATTATTTATAATATTATTGTTAATAGCCTCTGTTCAGGCCCAGGATAAGATCGAAATACCGTTTAACTCCGGATTTACCCTCTACAATACTGAGCATATTCTCGGTTCGGTTGAAGATCCATATAATTATTATCAAAAAACAGATGCTCCGGATATGGTTGGCCAAAAATCCATAGGTCTGGCTTTTTTTATGAGTTTGGTCCTTCCGGGCAGCGGCGAATACTATATGGGACGCCGTACTCAAACTGCCTGGTTTTTAACTGCTGAGATCCTTTTATGGACGGGACTTACTGCTAACTCACTTTATACGGATCATTTGAGAGAAGAATACCGGATCTATGCCATTCAACATGCAGGCATCGATCGTGATGGCAAAGATAAACAATTCTGGATGGACATTGGCAAGTATAATTCAATATATGATTTCAATGAGCAACGCCTTAGAGATCGCTATTTCGATGCTATTTATTATGATGAATCGGCTGATTTCTGGTTATGGGACAGCAAGGACAGTCGCTTAGAATATGACGAAAGCCGGTTGCGGGCAAATGAAATAAAAAATCAAAGCGTTTATTTTTTTGCATCGATTGTATTAAATCACCTGATCAGTGCTGTAAATTCACTTCGGATTGCTCGTAAGCATAATCGGGAATTGGGTGAAAAAGCCAACTGGAGTCTGGGCGTTAAAACATATAAAATGGAATCCCAACATTACTACGGATTAAATTTTTCCACTTCGTTTTAGGAACGCCATGCACCGGGTACTTATAACCGGGATAAATGGTTATATCGGCCAGTATTTATATTCTACACGACCCGATACATTTAAAGTTGAAGGTAGTGTGCGGAAAATTGATCCGGTGTTCATCAGCTACACTGATCCCCAAATAAAATTACATCCACTTAATTTTGAACAAGATATTTACTCACAGTTTCAAAATATCCAGACAGATATTGTCATTCATACGGCCGCCATAGCAAATCTTTCAGCCTGTCAAAAAAATCCGCAACAAGCTGAACGAATCAATGTCAAAGCTACCGAATCCATCTCAAAATGGTGTGCAGATACTGAAACTCGGATGATTTATTTATCAACAGACATTGTTTTTGATGGGCATAATGCACCTTATTCTGAAGATGATATTTCCAAACCGATTAATGTGTATGGTTTAACAAAGCTGCAGGGTGAGCAAGCAGTACAGGAAAACGTAAAAGATCATGCAATAATTCGCATTGCGCTGGCCATGGGTAGAGGTAAATACAATCGTAAAAATTTTATTGACTGGATGATTGGAAAAATTAAGAAAAATGAAACAATACCTCTTTTTACGGATGAAATTCGCACAGCTTCAGCAGTTAATTATTTAGCACAGAATATCTGGACTATTGCTTTATCGAACGAAACCGGTATTTTCCATCAGTTCGGATACAGCCGTCTATCACGATATGATATTGGGAAATTAATTTGTAAAGAATTAAATTCTGGTATGGATTTAATTCGTCCTGTTCAGGCAGCCGATTTGAAAGATTGTCCCCGGCCTCTGGATGTTTCTTTAATGACCAACCGGACAGTTGGTGGACAGAAACTAATTTTACCGGGGATTGATGAGGTAATTAAAGAAATTCTAGAATAATCTTAAAAATAAAAATACTCCTCTTAATCCCCCCTTAGTGAGCGGGGAATAGGGGTTGTTACTATGAAAATTAAATGAATATTCTATTAAAATTATGATTCAACTAAAATCTCCCCGGGAATTAGCCTATCAAATTTTATTTGATTTTGAGAGAAGTCGCAGCCGCATTGATATTCTCGAATCTAAATATTTATCAAAGGTAGAATTTTCGGCTCAGGATCGCCGCTTTATTAAGCAGCTTATCTCCGGTTCCATTCGATATTTACTGTATTTGGATTGGATTATTGGACAGTTGTACCATGGTAAATTATCCAAACTACTTGATAAGACTAAAACCTTGCTCCGGCTAGCCTTGTATGAAATTATTTATATGGATTCTATACCTGCACGTGCCACAGTCAATGAATATGTTTCATTAACTAAAAAA
>JARRPN010000018.1:0-10485 GCA_037382875.1 Calditrichaceae bacterium
TTAAAATTAATACTCAGGAAATTATCCCGTTGAAAAAGGAAGTTTCATCCGGACAGGATAATTTAAGAATTGGGAAATCATAAATGGTTTCCCTTTTTTATTTTGTGGAAAGTATATAGATTATATTCAGAAAAAATCATCTCATCATAAGGGGGGAGTACTATGTTGCAAAACACAAAAATATTTTCCAGTTTTGCCGTTGATAACAAAGATAAAACTAAGTATTTCTACAACCAGAAACTTGGTCTGAATGTTCAAGAGGATCACAATATGCCGGGTTAGCTTCGCCTAAGTGTAAACAGAAAAAATGATATGTTATCTACACCAAACGGGATCATACACCTGCGTCTATCACTATCCTGAATTTTGAAGTAGAAGATCTGGAAAAAACAGTAGATAATTTAATTAATAAAGGTGTTGATCATGAACAATATGACGGCGATATAAAAACTAATGAAAAAGAGATATTTCACGGCAAAGGGACAAAGATCGTTTGGTTTAAAAATCCCGCCGGAAACATTCTTTCTATAATTGAAACAAAGTAAATTAAAGTGCATCGTAACCGATTCATTATTATGTTAATGAAGAATTCGTTATAACATAAACGTTAATAAAGAATTAAAGGAGAAATAAAAATGAATTATACGCGACGCCGTTTTATTTCAACCATGGGTGTAGGAACGGTTTTCCTTTCCTTTCCCGGCATTGCTAAATTACAGCAGCCTTTAAATTCTGACAGAAAAAAACTCGGCATTGCATTGGTAGGCCTTGGCAACTATGCCACATATCAGCTTGCACCTGCACTTCAGGAAACAACGCACTGCTATTTAAGCGGTATTGTAACTGGAACTCCCGCAAAAGAGGAGATCTGGAAAAAGAAATATAATATTCCTGAAAAGAATATCTATAATTATGAGAATTTTGATGAGATTGCCAACAATGAATCAATTGATGTGATATATGTAGTACTTCCCAATTCCATGCATCGTGAATTTACAATCCGGGCAGCTAAGGCGGGTAAGCACGTATTTTGTGAAAAACCTATGGCGCTTTCAGTAAAAGAATGTGAAGAAATGATAGCTGCATGTAAAAAAGCCGATGTCAGATTGTTTATAGGTTATCGTCTTCATACCGAACCACATCACCGGGCAGCTATGCAGTTCAGAACATCCGGAGACTCCGGGATTTTGTACGTGCAATCTGAATTCGGTTTTAAAATCGGTGATCCTGACCAGTGGCGTTTGAAAAAATCACTAGCCGGAGGTGGGGCAATGATGGATCTGGGAATTTATGCCATTCAGGCGGCCAGATATTCCATTGGTAAAGAACCGGTGGCAGTTACAGCTCAGGAGTTCAAAATAGATCCGATAAAATTCAGTGAGGTGGATGAGTCCATGACCTGGCAGATGGAGTTTCCGAATGGTCATATTTCCAATTCTTATACTTCCTATTCAACACCGGCCAATCGCCTATATATCAGTACTGAAAGAAGATGGTTCAATCTTTTCCCTGCGTATAATTATAGGGGTATAAAAGGATCAACCAGCGAAGGCGAGCTCGATTTTCTGGTAATAAATCAGCAAGCGGTTCAGATGGATGCTTTTTCCAAAAGTATTCTGGATGGAACGGCCTCGGATGCAGACGGAGAAGAGGGACTGAAGGATATTAAAGTAATTGAGGCTATTTATAAGTCTGCTGAAAATAATATAAAAGTTAAAGTTTAAAATATTTTTCCATAGTAACCGTAGAATTATCACGAAACACAGCAGGATTGTTAATTGAATAAAAATAAATTGTTCCGGGCTAAAAAATAACATTAATCATTCATGCTTTATTATAGATTATTTTTCTGAGGATATAAAGCAAAAAGCATAACCAGGAACCAATATATGATTCAAATCAGATAAAGTTAAGATAAAAAAAGCTTCTCCTGATTACGGAAAAGCTTTTTATTTTGAGAATATGCCTGAAGCTATTCTATCTTTTTAATTTCCATTTTCCTTCCGCCAGTATAAACAATTCCCGAAGTAACAGAGTCATCCTCATTTCTTATAAAAGTCATTTGAAAATCTGCCACATCAACAAAATACTCAGTCTCCGATGTCGGATATAGTTGGATTATGTTTCCATCCGGCGCTTTAGCCATAAGTTTATCTGCTTCGATAAAAACGGATAAAACAACACCCGGCTGTATTTCATATTTCCCGGCAATGGCCTTGTAGACTTTTAAATCAATTTTCGGCAAATTATCGATGGTAGTTGTTAGATTCGGTAATACTTTTCGTACCGGACAGGTTTTTCTTATTTCCGGCTCGCGTATATCCAGTAAGTCATCAGAAATCTGCCAGTTATAATCAAACACACCTTTTGCCACATAGAGTTTATCCGTGGGTCGTCCCAAGCGGTTATTCGCAACACAGCCATCCTTAATTAAAAAATCAAGATTGTCATTTCCCCCTGTAAAAAAATACATACCTGCATAGGAAGTAGCACCAATAACGGATACATAGCGTTTGGAATTTAAAGGATGGGGATAAACCATCTGTATACATGCATCTTTTACTTTAAAACTTTTACCCGTAACTTCAATTTTATCAGATGAAATTTTTAGAGGAATTTTATCAATCAGATTTTTTGTGATGAGATTTGCTTCAGGACCACCGTATAAAACAAGAGAAAAGTTTTTCATATCATCTTCGCTTAATTCCTTATCTGTAAAAACACGCGGTTCATATTTTTGCCAATCCTTCCACGAGTTGACAAATTCCTGAGCTTTTTGACGACATAACTTATTCATCAATGAATCTTTTGAACTGGTTCCAACAATAACAGCAAAAGGTGTGGTTGTAACCTGTGAAAGCGGCCCTTCAATATCAGGATTCTTGTTTAATTGGGCGGGTTTATAATTTTTATCATACAGCGTAATTTTACTGTCTTTTAACTTCACCTCTCTTATATCATTAACATTCCAGACAACGGTAACCTTATTATTAGGATTAATTAATTCTGCCGGAGGCGTAAGCTCAACGGCCAGCACATTTTCAGAGGCCAGCCTGATGGTATTATTTATTAATACTTCGGCTTCAGCCTCAATAAAGGCAAAAGGATTTTCCCGTTGCAATATTTTTACCCAATGTGATTTAGCTGATGTAAGCGCAGCGGCTCTGACGCGAACCTTTTCCGGTGCATTGTTTTTCTTATGCTGCAAAAACCATGAGATAACCTGGTCAGTGTATGGAATGCCTTCATGAGCATATCCCGGGTACTCATGGTAGCGGATATCATAACCCCAACGTTGAAGCATTTTAACTGCATATCTTGAAAAGTTTACATTTACAGATTCGTCAATAGAACCATGAGTTACGAAGACAGGTGTTGTTAATAGTGCATCCGCCTGGGCAAAACTGCTGCTTCTTTCATAATTAAAGATTTCCAGTTCAGACAGTTTGGCAATTTGTTCTTTCGTCATATTTGCATGATAATCCCATCCGCCGTAGACCGGAGCAATTGCGGCAAAAATATCAGGATGTCTTGTTCCTACATACCAGGTTCCCCCGCCGCCCATGGACTCACCTTTCAAATAAATACGGTCTTCATCAACATTAAAATTTTCTTTAGCCAGCTCAATACATTTGAGGATATCTTTCTCACCTATTCCGGAATAACTTGTATTTCCCCTGCCATGTGGTTCAATATCAATCACTGGAAATTTATCAACTAAATCCATATGCCTCATATCGATGGACCACCATTTCACATAAACCGGATTAGCACCATTATATCCATGAAGATTAACAACAAGAGGCCATTTTTTATCAGGATTGTAATCCATCGGAAGATACACACGGCAAAATTGCGGCGTGTTGTCAACTTCATCTCGGTAAGCTAATCTCAGAAATCCATTTTTCCGGACCGATGACTTGTTAACTAACTCTTCATATTCCAGCAATGGTGAATAGAGGGATCCAATTAACGATGAATCCATATTTGATAAATCTTTTCCTACCTTATCATAAATTAATTCCGATAACATTACATGAATGAGTTCATCAGGCGTTACGGGATTTTCCGGAACACTGGAAACAAGTTCTTTTGCTTTTTGAATAGCATCGCCTTTATACCAATATAAATAAGCGGTTTCTATTTCACCTTTAGTGTCAAGGCTCGTAAAACAAATATCATAAACCCCATCTTTCCAGTCATTCGTATTAAAAACTACTTTATCACATCGTTTTACTGTTTTTTCCGATACAATCTTTCCCCCGGCTACAATGGCCTTAACCGTTACATCTATTTTTTGAATTTCAGGATTCAGCGTTCTATCGGTTTTAACGATCAGCTTATTTTTATCAGTTGTTTTTTCAATGGATGGCGACAACTGGAAATCATGAACCAGGGACAATTTATCAGGTTCAATCAGGCGCATCCAGAATCCCCAGGTCCAGCCACCGTGAACTGATTTAAGCAGTATTGAGTTTTTCCCTTTAACCATATCAACTTCAACCTGGCAGTTTTCCTTAATAGCATAGTCAGATTTATTGGCATAAACCTGTTTCCCGTTCACCCATACTTTATTGCCCACATTGTTACCAAACGAAAGAATAACCTTACCATCAGTCGGGCGCTTAACATTAGTATAGGCATAAGCAATCTTGTTGCTGTATTCAACATTTTCCAATGGATCAAAAAAATTAATATAGTTGTACGGTGATTCATATTTTTTCCATTCTAAGGCTGAACCGTCAGGAAGTGTATGTATCATTCCCTCTTTGGGAGAGATATTAGCTTCGCCTCCGTTTGCCTGAAAATAATCGGTATCAAATCCATTTCCATCCTGATTAGGAAATCCGCCAATAATTAACCATTCTCGAAAAAAATCTTTTTGTGAAGTTGCCCAGGGAAATCGCGTTTCATCTTCAGCCGATGTTTGGGCATTGATGCTATTTGAGTGCATAAGAAAAATAGCAGCGCAAATAATGAACATAATACAAAAATGCTTTTGCATGGTGTGTTCCTTTCGAAATATTAATTTATGTTGGAACCAGGTTGCTATATGTTGATTTTGTGAGATTTGTAACGATTGTTTTTTCTATGCGTTACTTATTTCATTTTGTTGTGTTTCAAATTACTTTTTATATCTCAAAATATCCATTTTATTAAAAACATCATTCATACCGAAGCGATCCAACTAGAATCATGGTTACTGCCTGCATCGCCAGTCAGCTTACAGTCAGGTGGCTCGGTCACCGGCGCAACATCACCTGCCCCTTTTTACACTATTTTTCTTTTTCCATCCATCCGTCCTGCAATTTAATAATCCGCTTTCCATATTTTGCATTTTCATTGGAATGAGTAACCTGTACAATAGTCGTTCCCTTTTCATTCAGTTTTTTCAGCAATTCCATAATTTCCTTACCCTGGTCCGTATGCAGATTACCGGTCGGTTCATCGGCGAGAATCAGTTTCGGTTTGGCAATGACGGCACGGGCAATAGCCACAAGCTGCTGCTGTCCGCCGGAAAGCTGGTTGGGGAATAAATCTTTTTTGGCAACCATATTAAAACGATCCAGCATATCAGCAACGAGTCCTTTGCGCTCACTGCCTTTTATTTTCTGGTACAGCAAGGGAGTTTCAATGTTTTCATAGACCGTAAGTTCGTCAATGAGATGATATTGTTGGAAAACAAATCCTATATGAGATTTATGAACTTCAGTCAGTTTCTTGGCGCTCATTTTATGAACAGGTTCATCGTAGAAATAATATTCCCCTTCGGATGGCGAATCCAGCATACCAAGGATATATAATAACGTGGATTTTCCGGCTCCCGAAGGTCCCATTATGGTGATAAATTCTCCCTCTTCAATTTCCAAATTTATCTGGCGCAGAACATAGGTTTTAATAAATTTGTTGGTGTAATATTTTTCGATGTCATTAAGTTTTATCATTTGTCATCCTTTACTATTGTTGTATGAAATTTATCCAATTTCGTTTTTCTAATTACGATCCAATATTTATTTTTATATTTTCTTTTTCCAATCTCCAGTATCCCGTTTCCGATCTCCATCTTGTATATTCGGTTATTCATATCGTAATGATTCGGAAGGATTAGTTTTAGTTATATTCAACACCTGATTTAGTGTAACAAGAAATGTAACTGTAATGATTGATATCAACGGTAGAATAAAATCCAATGTTTTTACCTGATATATGTATGCTGAGGGACAAGTAATTAATACAAGATATGCCACAGGAGCTGCAAACATAATTGCAATACCTAGCATTATTAAAAATTCCTTTACAACCAGAAAATACACTGCGCTCTCTGAAGCGCCGAGTACTTTTCGAATACCAATTTCTTTTGTTCTTCGTCTTGTAGAAAACGATACCAATCCCAGTAAACCGATAAGCGCTATAATTATTGTAAGGACAGAAAAAAATCCGAAAATTTTTGGAACCCCTTCCCAAACAGCCATTGTCCTTCTATCGAAATCAGCATCATACAATTGAACATCGAAAATTTTGTCCGGGAAAAATGTTTTTAACGTATTTCTGACGAATAGAATGGATTGAGCCATATTATAATCTGTAACTCTTACGCAAAAATTATTTTCACTGTTTAGTTTACCATCATGCAGGACCATTAAATAAGGAGGTATTTGGTTATTAACGGAAATTGGATGAAAGTCTTTTATAACGCCGATGACTGTGTATTTATTATTCCATAGTCTTTTATTAATAGGATTTTTCCAACCTATTTCCGATGCCAGTGTTTCATTTATCAAACAAGCGTTGCTGTCGGTAGAAAATTCTCTTGAAAAATTTCTTCCTTGCACAATGTTCATTTGTAAAGTGTTGATGAAATTATAATCCACTTCGTTAAAAAGTACATGAAGTTTTTGATCTTGCGGGCCGCCTTCCCAATTGATATCTTTTGTCAAAATTCCATGTTCCGGCGTATTTACGGATACGGAAGCATCTATTATTTGGGGATTATTAAGAAGGTTATTGCGCAGTTCAGCAAAATTAGATTTGGAATCATTTGCCTCAATTTTGGTGTATAGCAGATTGGATTTATTATAACCCAAATCCTTGTTTTTCATGAACTCAACCTGTTTAAACATGAGAACAGTAGAAAGTATCAGCGTGATTGAGATAATGAACTGAAACGATACAAGAATTCTTCTTGACATACCTTTACCGGCTTTACCTGATTTTGCGCGTACCACGTTGCCTTTAATAACCGTTAATGGCTGAAGCGCTGATAAATAAAATGCCGGATAAATGCCTGCAAACACTCCGACTAACATAAATGATATCGTCAAAATAACAACGAATTGCCAATTGTCTATTATGTTCAATTCAAGCGGTATTGGTAGAAATGAATTAAACAATGGTAAAAAAGATTCGGCCAGGATAAATGCCATTAAGATTGCCGGAATACTTATTAAAACCGATTCTCCTATAAACTGTTTGATCAAAGAGAAACGGTTACTGCCAATCACTTTACGTATACCTATTTCCTTTTCACGCAGACCTGATCGGGCAGTTGTTAAATTTATAAAATTTATACAGGCAAGTATAAGAATGAATAATGCTATAGCAGTATAATAAGGAACCGGTGAATTGTATCTACTTTGTTTGGTGGTATTATAGGCAATTTGCCGAACTGGTTTCAAATAGAGTTTCTTATCGTTTTTTTCTAATTTTGTATCTAATAAATTTTCAATTTTTGAGACAACCAAGGCTGGATCGGTATTCTTCTTCAATAATATGTAATTACTATATGCATTATTTTCCCAATCGTTTTTATATCCTTTATTATCGCCAGCTAAGATTCGGTCCATTGTCGAAAATGAGACAAGATAAGACGGTTGGATATGAGAAATAAATGGGTAATCCTCAATTATACCTGAAACAATCAAACTTCTGCTAAAACTTCCTTTAATCATTTTGCCTAAAGCGCTTTCGCCAGGAAAAAGTTTCTGCGCAAGCGTTTTTGAAATAACAATCGATCCGGGACTGTTCAAGGCAGTTTCAGGATCACCTTTAATAAATTTAAATGTGAGAATTTTTAAAATCTCAGGATCGGCCAGAAATCCGTTTACATCCTTAATAATAATATCATCATTTGATGAGAGATATTCACCCCAAATTTCTTTTATGACCCCGGCGTCTTCAATTTCAGGAACCGTATTCTTTAATTCTTGTGCGATTGGATAAACTGTGTGCGTCCATTCGGTTTTATTCTTATCCTGTAATTCTTGCTGAACACGGTATACTCTTTTGTAATTTTTGTGAAAAGTATCGTATGAAAACATGTATTGCAGCATCAGGGCAATCAAAATAAAAGCTGACATCCCGATGCTTAATCCAAAGATATTGATAAATGAATATATCTTATCGCGTTTGATATTTCTAATGGCAATCTTAAAGAAATTTTTAAACATGACAGTTCCTCTAATTGATATATATTATTCGCATAATATTCATAGCGCATGCTTCAATCCGTCGGTGGCCGGATCTTATCACTACTCATAACGTAGTGACTCGATCAGTCAAACGCATGATTTCGAATTTACTCATAGCGTAAACTCTCAACAGGATTAGCCGTTGCCGCCCGGATTGCTTGCCAGCCTACCGATACAATCACAATCATAACCGAGACCATTATCGAAAATAAAAATACATCTAGCCCCACATCGGTACGATAGACAAAGAGTTGCAACATCTTGTTCATAAGTATATAGGCGATGGGTAAAGAAAGAATATTTCCGATGCCTACCAATACCAGGTATTTTTTTGACAGAAGACCGAGAATTTGAATAATAGATGCACCATGAATTTTTCTAACACCTATTTCCTTTATTCTTCGTTTTGTATCGTATATTGCCAGACCGAATAATCCGAGACAGGATAATAAAATGGTTATAACTGAGAAAAACAAAACCATTTTACCATGATTCTGAAAGAATAGATAACTCTGTTCAACTTTATCTTCTAAAAAGTGAATATCAAATGGCTGATCAGGAGCAAATGTATATAAGACACTTTTAATGGTTTCTAACGCGGATTGGAACTGGTTTCCATCAATACGGATCAGCATGTAACCTATCCGATTTTTATCGATTTTAAACAGAAGTGGTTGTACAGGCTGACGGAAATCCCGAAAAATATAATCTTTTACTACCCCGATAATTTTACCGTTGTATAAGGGAACTGGCCTATCTTTTTCAGTAATAAATAAATTTACATTTTTCCCAACAGGCGTCTGCCAATTGAGTTTTCTACAAGCGGTCTGATTCATTAATATGGCTTGATCGGTATCTGTGGAAATCGTCTGATCCGGCAATCTGCCATCGATAAGGGATGATCTTAACGTTTCAAGATAATCATAATGGATATAAATAATGCCTAAATTCACATCATCAATATCCTCAGATTTTAATTGAATACTATTCTGGGAATTCATAAACGGCACCTGCGAAGAAGCAGTAACATTTAATATCCTGGAATCTTTTAATAGTTCATGTTTAATGACATCATATTTATATCTGATTGTATTATCTTTAATAGGAAGAATAACAACATGTTCTTTATCAAATCCGATTTCTTTGTTTTTTAAAAATTCAACCTGTTTAAAAATTGTAATCGTTCCAAATATGAAAAGAATGGAAATTAATAATTGAAAAATGATTAATCCTTTACGTAATTTTGTTTGTGAGCCGCCCGTTATATATCCTTTAATTACTTTCGCAGGCTGATAACCGGAAATAAGAATGGCCGGGTAAATACCTGCAATTAAACCGGTGATTGTGGCTATACCTAACATTGCAGCAATCAAATTGAAGTTATTAAATAGATTAATTTTTAGTTCAAGCCCGGTGAAGTTAATAAAAAGTGGCAAACATACTTCCAGCAAACCAATAGCTAAAATAATTGCAATATAACTGTAGAGTAAAGTTTCTCCCAGAAATTGCATAATTAACTGCTTTCTCTGGCCTCCGATTGTTTTTCGTAACCCAACCTCCATAGCTCGATTGGTGGCATGCGCTGTAGATAAATTCATAAAATTTATGCAAGCGACAAGCAAAATAAAGGAGGATAAAATAGTAAAAATGGTGAGCAGGAAAGTAACACTACCTCCCCGTTTGAAAAAGAAACCACTCAAATCATTAGTGTCTAAATAAATATCTTTTAAAGGTTTCAATTTTAAGACAAGTGATGAATAACTGCCTTTATTAATATGTTTTTCCGAAAGATCTTTAAGGAGTTTTTCCATTTGTGCAGGTTGATAGTTCTTGTTTAACTGCACATAGGTTAATGTTTGTGAATCCCAATGATTGTATAAAAAATCTTTATTCATTATCGAATACAGAGTAGCATAAGAGACAAGAAAGTCAAATTTCATATGAGAATTCCCAGGTACCTTATTTAGAACACCTGTGACCTTTAAGTCGATATTATTGTTCAGCCAATTCGTTTTGA
>JARRPN010000019.1:0-12826 GCA_037382875.1 Calditrichaceae bacterium
TGGGACGCTGGGGCAGCTGGGCGATTTAGTTGAATCATGGTTCAAAAGGGACGCAGGTGTCAAAGATTCATCAGCTATTCTGCCTGGACACGGCGGTATGCTGGATCGATTTGACAGTTTGATGTTTATCGCGCCGGCATTTGTGATATTTTATATAATTTTAAGTTAAGCAGGAGATGATACTTTGGATTTTAAGCGTGTACTTATAGTAGATGATGAAGAGGATTTGACCTGGTCGATATCCAAACATCTGACTAAAGATAAAGATAAATATGAATTAATAGCAGTAAACAGTGCTATTGAAGCTTTGAAGATTTTAGAAAAATTACCGGTGGAACTGGTTATTTCCGATATACGTATGCCGGAAATGTCCGGACTGGATTTACTGCTGGAAATCCGACAAACCTATCCTGCGACTAAAGTTATTATTATGACCGCTTATGGTTCACACGAAATTCAGCAACAAGCTAACGAGCGCGGTTGTTTTAAATATATTGAGAAACCCTTTGAAATTCAGGAATTACGCCAGATGATCCTTAATATCGTTGAAGAAAATAGAGGATTTGTAGGTAAGATTTCCGATTTGAATTTGAGCGATTTAATTCAGATGAATTGTCTGGGCCGGTTAACTAACGCTTTGCATGTAAAAAAAGATGCCCATGTGGGCGTTATATATTTTGAAGATGGTAATATTGTACATGCTGAAGTGGGTGATTTAAAAGGTGAAGAAGCTTTTTATCAGATTCTTTCCTGGGAAGGGGGAAGCTTTTCCATTGAAAAAGGTGTAAAGGCATCCGAGGAGACGGTGGTTAAAGGTTGGCAAACAGATGAGTATCAGATAAAAAATATTACCCCAATTATTTCAACTTTTCGTGATCAATTAAAAGATCTTTCGGAAAAAATTAAGATGGTGAATACAACCTCTGTTACTATCGAACTGAAAAAGGGTATTTTATATCTCAATTTCCTGACGGACAGATCAGAATATTTAATCGTTCTTGCTGATGCTGATACTAAGTTAGGCCTTTTGCATATGGAATGTAAAAAGGTAATAAAATCCATGACAGAAGTTCTCTAGTTGATTTGTTTGAATGCTTAGATAGAAAGAGGTCATTGACCAGTTATTTAATTAGTAAAAGAATTTTCCTTTAATTGTCACATCTACAATTGAACTATTCAATTTCTTTTTGTATTATTTAACAACCTGTGAAATATTTTGACTGTAGTATTATGTTCATTTTATCAGGTATGCATTTAATAGCTGCACTTATAAATCAGGGGGTTACATGAGTAATGATAAAATTGATAAGTGGAAACAGGATCTGAAAAATACACATACACGTAGCGCCAAATTTATCACGGCATCAAGCGAGCCGGTTGAATTACTCGCCACACCGGAAACTATTAAAGAATCCAACTATGAAGAAGACATAAGCCTGCCGGGGCAATATCCCTACACGCGGGGTGTTCATGCCAATATGTATCGGGGTCGGTTGTGGACGATGCGCCAGTTTGCCGGATTTGGTACTCCTAAAGACACCAATCAACGATTCAAATACCTGCTATCAAAGGGGCAGACCGGATTATCGGTTGCTTTTGATTTACCCACCCTAATGGGGCGGGATTCGGATGACCCGTTTAGCGAGGGTGAAGTTGGTATCTGTGGTGTTAGTATCAGTTCACTCAAAGATATGGAAATACTTTTTGAGGGGATTCCAATCGATCAGGTTTCCACCTCGATGACAATTAACTCTCCTGCTATGATACTTTTAGCATTTTATATTGCCATTGCAGAAAAGCAGGGGGTATCACTTGATAAGGTCCGCGGCACTATTCAAAATGACATCTTAAAGGAATACATCGCTCAGAAAGAATATATTTATCCACCCGATCCTTCCATGCGCATCATCGTAGATATGATTGAATATTGTACTAAACATATGCCTCAGTGGAATACAATCAGTATCAGCGGTTACCATATCCGTGAAGCCGGCTCAACAGCAGCCCAGGAATTGGCCTTTACCCTTGCGGATGGATTTGCTTATATAGAAGCGGGTATGGAGCGGGGTCTTGATGTGGATGATTTCGCACCACGGCTATCCTTTTTCTTTAATTCCCATAATGATTTCTTTGAAGAAATAGCTAAACTGAGAGCCGCCCGCCGCATATATGCAAAACGAATGCGTCACAAATATAAGGCAAAAAATGAACGTTCCTGGAAGTTACGTTTTCATACCCAAACAGCTGGATGCACATTGACAGCACAACAACCGGAAAATAATATTGTTCGTGTAGCTTACCAGGGATTGGCAGGGGTATTAGGTGGAACACAATCCTTACATACCAACTCCATGGATGAAACATTGGCATTGCCATCAGAAAAAGCGGTGAAGATTGCTCTGAGAACCCAGCAAATCATCGCTTATGAAACCGGTGTACCACATACGATTGATCCGTTTGCAGGCTGAAATTGAAAGTAAAGACCGCATTATTGTTGGTGTAAATGATTTTAAAGATGAAGATGAAAAAATTGAAATACCATTATTACAAATTTCGCCTAAGGTTGAAATCAATCAGAAAAAGGCCTTGACAAAATTAAGGGCTGAACGAAATAGTGATAAAGCGGAGCAATGTCTTGTAAATTTGAAAAAAGCTGCTCAAGGCGATGAGAATTTGATGCCCTTCTTAATTGAATGTGCAAAGAATTATGCGACACTGGGCGAAATGGTGAATGTGCTTAAAGAAGTATTCGGGGAATATGTTGAAGCTGCTGAATTTTGAGGATCCGTTGCAGTCTTCAGTCTGCGGTAAACAGCTGGCAATTCAACACTTTAAAAAATAGCTGAAATCTAGTATCCAGAATCGACTATCGACAATCTGTAAAAACTATAAAATAATAACCATGCTCTAAAGCAGGAAAAAGTGATGAATAAAAAAATTCGCATATTAGTAGCTAAAGCCGGACTGGATGGACATGATAGAGGCGCCAAAGTTGTGGCGGCCATGTTCCGCGATGCAGGCTTTGAAGTTATTTATACCGGTTTGCGTCAAACAGCGGAGATGATAGTAGACACTGCCTTACAGGAAGATGTTGATGTGATAGCTCTAAGTATGTTGTCCGGCGCGCATATGACCATTTTCCCAAAAATATTAAATTTAATTAAGGAAAAAGGAATGGATGATGTATTGCTGACTGGCGGTGGTATAATGGGCGACGATGATATCAAAAAATTGATGGATTTGGGAGTGGGGCAACTTTATGGACCAGGCTCATCAATAATCGATGCCGTTGATTATATTAAACAATGGTATGAGAAAGAGAAAAAGAGCTAATCGTAGATCTCTATTCATTATTATTTTAGAATACTTCTTCTTTTTGTAGAATATTTATAGTTTATTACTTATTTTATACCTGTAGTTTCAACTCTTAATACTTTAATTCATAAACATAACCTAAAATGAATAAAGTTAACGAGCCTCAAAAATTTAAATCACGTATTACAGACTGGCCCATTGATGAACGGCCGCGTGAAAAATTAATCCAGTTGGGTCCACAGTCTGTAACGAATGCTGAACTGATTGCCATATTGCTTGGTCAGGGTACAGCTAAATTGAATGCCCTGGAACTGGCCAAAAGGTTATTACGGGAATTTAAATCACTGGAAGCTTTAAGCGGGGCATCGCTCGAAGAAATGCAAAAGATTCCCGGCATCGGTCCGGCAAAGGCGGTTACGTTATTAGCGGCATTTCAATTGTATAGGAATTTACAAAAACAAAAAGCAGAAAATGAAATCGTTAGCTTTCGCAATCCGGAACAAGTGGCAAAAATATATCAACCTGTTTTGGGATCATTGCAAAAAGAGAGTTTCTTTGTAATTTTACTGAATTCAGCTATGAAGCGAATTCTGGATTTTGAAGTATCAAGGGGAACGTTAGATGCAAGCCTGGTCCATCCAAGGGAAGTATTTAATGTGGCCGTGCGGAACCTGGCTAAAGGTATTATCGTAATGCATAATCATCCTTCAGGTGAGATGAAGCCAAGTGAGGAAGATATCAAGACAACCGAAAGGCTGGTTGAAAGCGGAAAAATTCTGGAAATCCCGGTTTATGATCATTTGATTATCTCTGAAAATAGTTATTATAGCTTCAGGGAGAATGGACTCATCGAATAACCGGAGATCGAATACAGAAATTTTGATACAGTTAGCAGCTGACCGCTTCGATAAAAATATTTGCATCCATGCAAATGAATAGGGATTTTATTTTAGTAATTCAAATTAGGATGTCAAGGATCCATTATCCAGAATCTAGTAACGAATAAATCAATAATTAGATAATCAAAAACCATGAAACCACTCATCATTGCACATAGAGGCGCGTCCTGGGATGCTCCGGAAAATACGCTGGCTGCAGTTAATTTGGCATGGCAAATGGATGCCGATGGGGTTGAGGTCGATGTGCATTTAACCAGAGATGAGCAGGTTGTGGTTTTTCATGACGAACATACTCGGCGTTATGGAGGCAGCAGAAAACCCATATCGCAGTGTGATTATTCTGAATTATTGAAACTTGATGTCGGACGATTCATGGGTGAAGAATTTAAAGGTGAACGCATACCATTATTAGCTGAGGTCATCAACACAGTACCGGAAAATAAACTTCTTGTTGTTGAAATAAAATCAGGACCGGAAACTCTTTTGCTGCTCCAATCTATTATACACGAATCAAAAATAAATTTAAAGCAGATAGCATTTATCTCCTTCAGGCGTGATACAATCATAGAAACAAAAAAAGCATTTCCGGAATGTAAAGCGATGCGATTATACGAATTAACTCAACTTCCATTTACAAAAATAATATATCCATCATTAAAAAAGATGATCAAAGAGGTAAAAGAAGATAAATTGGATGGGTTGGATATCTCGCTGGTACCGGCAATAAACCAATCATTTATTAAAAAAATTCTTGATAATTGTATGTATATTTATTTCTGGACGATTAATGATTTGAAACAGGCCAAATTTCTTACAGAAACAGGCGTGGATGGTATATCAACGGATCGGCCGGATTGGTTAAAGAATAATATACTTTGATTTAACTAAATATGAACAACAGAAAATAAAATCAGGATTGTGCTGTAATGTCAAAAATAATTATTGGAATACATGGACTGGGCAATAAACCGCCAAAGCAATTACTAGAAAGCTGGTGGAAACAATCGATTCGTGAAGGTTTTAAAAAGATTGGAAAGCCACGTGTGTTTTTTAAATTTGAACTAGTCTACTGGGCTGATATTTTGTATCCTGAACCGTTGGATATGAATGTAACTGATACGGAAAGTCCGCTATATGTACTTGAACCGTATTTGCCTGGTCGATATTTACCATTAGTGGAAGAAGCGCCTTTAAAATCCAAATTGATTAAATATCTTGAAAAACAGATGGATAAATTATTTTTAAACGATGATATGACATTAAATTTTGAATCCATCACTGATAAAATATTACATCGCTATTTCAAGGACCTGGAAACGTACTATTCTGCTAAACCGGTTAAAAATGGCGAAGGAAAGTCTCTGATTCGTGATCAGATACGAGGACGTCTTGCAACCGTATTGAAGAAACATCGAAAGAAAGATATACTTTTACTGAGCCATTCTATGGGGTCTATTATAGCTTATGATGTATTGGCTCATACGGTGCCTGATATAGATATTGACACCTTTGTTACAGCCGGTTCACCACTTGGATTACCGATTATTATTGGACGTATCTTTGCTGAACAACAGAAAACACTTAAAGAAGAGACTAAAGTACTCACACCGGAAAATGTAAAACATGCTTGGTATAATTTTGCTGATCCGGAAGATCGCATTGCTATCGACGCGACTCTGAATGATGATTATAAAGAAAATTCTAGAGGTATCCGGGCTATCGATAAAGTCGTGCATACAGACTATGCCATTAAAGAAGAACGTAATGCCCATAAATCGTATGGTTATCTGAGAACGCCTGAGATGATTAAAATTCTGGATGAATTTTTAAATAGAAATAAATCCGAATTATTTTTAAAATATCAGTCTAAACTGAATCGTTATGTTTCCGGGATTATTGAGAAATATATGTAATAGGCAATTCAAGCTGAGGTGAAAATGAAACGTGAAGAGATGCTGGACAAAATAATTGATGCAAATTTTAAGTTTGAAGTTGTGGTTATTGGTGGTGGAGCTACAGGAGTCGGAACAGCCCTGGAAGCAGCATCAAGGGGATATCAGACTTTATTGATTGAACAGAGTGATTTTGCCAAGGGTACGTCAAGCCGGAGTACTAAACTGGTTCACGGCGGCGTGCGCTATTTGCAGCAGGGAAATATATCTTTAGTTCTGGAAGCTTTAAAGGAAAGAGGTATATTATTAAAGAATGCTCCACATTTAGTACACAACCTGCCGTTTGTTGTTCCGAATTATGACTGGTGGGAAGGTCCTTTTTATGGTGTCGGTATGAAACTTTATGATTTGCTAGCTGGCAAAGCTGGATTTGGTTCTTCAAAGATACTATCAAAAGAGAAAACCATTGAGCGTTTACCAACCATTGAGACGGATGGGCTTAATGGTGGCGTGATTTATTATGATGGCCAGTTTGATGACTCCCGTCTTGTGATCAATATTGCCCAGACAGCGGCTGAGCAAGGAGCCGTATTAGTCAATTACATGAAGGCTGAAAAATTAATTCATAAAAATGATATGGTGGCTGGTTTAATAGTTATTGATCAGGAATCGGGTAAAGAATATGAGATTCAGGCGAAGGTGGTTATTAACGCAACAGGTGTTTTTGCTGATCAGATTCGCAGGATGGATGATGACACTATTTCTCCGATGATCAGTCCAAGTCAAGGTGTACACATTGTTCTGGATAAATCGTTCCTACCCGGTGATTCAGCTATTATGGTACCCCATACTGATGATGGGCGTGTATTGTTTGCTATTCCCTGGCATGATCGGGTCATTGTGGGTACGACAGATACTCCGGTAGACAACATTCCATTGGAGCCGAGACCGTTATCTGAAGAACTGGATTTTCTGATAAACCATGCTGCAAGATATCTATCTAAAGATCCGACTACATCGGATGTATTAAGTATGTTTGCTGGATTGCGTCCATTGGTAAGTTCGGGAGAAGCGGAAAATACGGCAGCAATTTCACGGGATCATACTGTTTGTATAAGTCGTACCGGACTTGTGACCATTACCGGTGGTAAATGGACCACCTATCGAAAAATGGCAGAAGATGTAGTGGATCAAGCTGCCGTGATTGGTCAATTAGATTCACATCCTTCTGTAACTGAAAATCTGAATATTCATGGTTCTCATCATCATGCGGATATTTTTAACGAGTTGAAACATTATGGCTCGGATGCAGTTGCTATAAATGAACTTATGGATGATAAAGAAGAATATGCAGAAAATCTTCACGATAAATTAATGATTCGAAAAGGTGAAGTTGTCTGGGCTGTACGACATGAAATGGCTCGTACTGTTGAGGATTTTCTATCACGTCGTCGTCGTATTTTACTGTTAGATGCCCGGGCCAGTATGGAAATGGCTGAGGACGTGGCTGTAATTATAGCCAAAGAACTTGATAAAAGCAGATCCTGGAGAAAAGAACAAGTTGAAACCTATCAAACTTTAGCGAAAGGATATATTATCCAATGAAATCAATAAATCCTTCAACCGGTGAATTGATTAAAGAATACCATGAACATACCTCGAAAGAAGTATCTTTCATTATTGAAAAAGCCAATCATACTTTTCTCAAATGGAGAGAAACTTCCTTTAGCGATAGATCCAGCTTGATGAAAAATGCAGCAAAAGTTTTGCGGAAAAATATAAATGATTACGCTCGACTCATGTCCCTTGAGATGGGAAAGATCATCAAAGAATCTAGATCAGAAGTTGAGAAATGTGCCTGGGTATGTGATTATTATGCTGAGAATGCTGAGGATTTTTTGGCAGATGAAATAGTTGAAACGGATGCCAGTAAAAGTTTTATCAGTTTTGAACCTTTAGGTGTAGTGCTGGCAATCATGCCGTGGAATTTTCCATTCTGGCAGGTTTTCCGTTTTGCTGCTCCAGGTTTAATGGCTGGAAATACCGGCTTGTTAAAACATGCCTCAAATGTTCCTGGATGTGCCCAGGTAATCGAGAATATTTTTAAGGAAGCCGGATTTCCCGAAGGTGTTTTTAATACATTAATGATTACATCGTCAGAAGTAGAAAAAGTAATTCGGAATCCATTAGTCAAAGCAGTTACATTAACGGGCAGCGAACCAGCTGGAAAATCAGTTGCTGCAATCGCCGGACAAGAAATAAAGAAAACAGTTCTTGAGTTAGGTGGTTCTGATCCGTTTATTGTGCTGGATGATGCTGATTTGGATGCCTGTCTCAATACAGCAGTTCAGGCACGGATGATTAATACCGGTCAAAGCTGTATAGCTGCAAAACGCTTTATTGTTGTTAAATCGCGGATAAAGGAATTTGAAGAACGTGTGACTCAGCTGATGCAATCGCTAAAAATGGGCGATCCTTTACAGGAAGCAACCCAAGTAGGTCCTTTAGCACGAACCGACCTGGTTGATGATCTGCATGCTCAGGTCGAAAAATCCATTCAGATGGGCGCTAAATTACTATGTGGTGGCAAACGAATCCATGGAAAAGGTGATTACTATGAACCAACAGTTATATCGGAAATAAGGAAAGGCATGCCTGTTTATCAGGAAGAAACCTTTGGCCCCGTGCTGGCAATAATCCAGGTGAATGATGACCTAGAGGCGATTGAAGTGGCTAATGATTCTGAATTCGGGCTGGGGGGCAGTATCTGGACAACCGATTCTACAAAAGCAGAAGAAATGGCGAGAAAAATTGAGACTGGTGCTGTATTTGTTAATGGTTTAGTCAAATCCGATCCGCGAATGCCATTCGGTGGAATCAAGAAATCTGGTTATGGTCGGGAACTTTCGGATTATGGGATCAAGGAATTTGTTAACATAAAATCAATCTGGATTAAATAGTTAAAAAGAAAATTATAAGTAAGAGTAGGAGATATATAGAAAATTGAATTATTTGAATGATTTTAATCGGGGTATGAAGATAGATGAATATAAGAATTTGTTGGGTGATCAGAAGGCGGTTTATAATCTGCACTATAAAAAAGCAGATGTTATAAAAGAAGTTGACCTACCTGATGATTTGAAAATTCTGGTAGTTACTGAGCCCTGGTGTGGTGACTCCACTGCCATTCTGCCGGTTATACAAAAACTTTTTGAGATGACTAACGTAAAAATTCGTATATTGCGGCGCGACGATAATCCTGATTTGATTGGTAAATTTTTAACCAATGGCGGCAGGGCAATTCCCATAGTTATTATTTTAGATACAGAAGGAAATTATCTTGGTCATTGTGGCCCGCGACCATCAGAAGCCCGAAAAATTTTTGATAATCATAGGGAGTCCATCAAAAAGGGTGAGATTGAAAAATCTGATGTCATAAGAAAAATCAGAACATTCTATGGGAAAGATCGTGGAAATGCTATTTTGAAGTCATTCCTGCGAATGTTAAATAACGCTGTATCAAATGAGTAAACAAGATTGAATTCAGGACAAATCAAATTTCAATTACCAACCAGTAAAATTATGAATATAGCCCTCGGGCTTATTCTGGTATTTATGGTGGTTTGGGTTCTGATTATTGGTGAAACTATCATTTTGCCATTTATGATCGCCCTATTTTTTTCATTTCTACTCGATCCGATAGTTGAACTATTGGTCAAATGGAAGATTCCGGTTGGTATTTCTGTAACGCTTACATTGCTACTGGCTTTTGTATTTTTATATTTGATGGGCTTGTTAGTCTATGCGAGTGTGCAATCATTTGTGGGTCAATTCCCTTTGTATCAGGGTCGGTTACTAAATTGGATTTCTCAGATTACTAAACTTATTGAAGATTTTCTGGGTGAACCACTTCAGCTTAAGGATTATAAAACTCTTGACTGGTTTGGCTGGTTGAAGAATTTCTCAATTGCCAAAGGTGTACTTAGCAGTGTAGGGACATTTTTAACTTTTGTTTTGCGAATTTTAATTGTAATTATCTTTATTGCCTATCTGTTAACCGGCAAGCGTAATCTCAACCCGAAAATAAAAGAGGCTTTTCCTAATGGCCAAGCCGAAAGGATCATTGGAATATTTGAAACGGTTACTAATCAGGTTCAAACATATCTGGGTGTAAAAACTCTGGTTAGTTTTATTACCGGTGGTATCAGTATTATAATTTTTTATATCTTCGGATTGGATTTTGCTATTTTCTGGGGATTTCTAATTTTTTTGTTCAATTTTATCCCTAATATTGGCGCTGTGATTGCATCTTTATTGCCGGCGTTGTTTAGTTTACTGCAATTTGGATCACCTTCTTTGGCTTTTTGGTTGATTGTTTCCTTAACTATTTTACAGGTAAGTATGGGTAATTTTGTCGAACCAAGAATGATGGGACGATCACTCAATCTAAGTCCTTTATTTGTGATTTTGTCACTAATTTTTTGGGGATATATTTGGGGTGTTACCGGATTAATCCTGGCTGTGCCAATACTAGGAACATTGACAATCGTATTGGAAAATATTGAATCTTTAAAATTTCTAAGTGTATTCTTTCGTGGCAGGCGTAAGGTTGTAAAAACTGAAAATAAGTAATTAAATTCTTCCATTCATTTTTAGATAATTATATACCCGCATTAATCCAATCACCGCTAAAGAATCTTTAATCTCTGCATTTAATACCATTTCCCAGACATCAAGAAATGGCAGTTTTCTAATCTTTAAATCTTCGGTGTGATCCGGTTGTGCTTTACCCTGACTTAACTCTTCTGCTAAATAAAGGTAGCCAATTTCATTTGTGATGCTATTGCTGGTGTACATGGTATCCAGATAAGTCCACTTTTTTGCTGTAAGACCGGTTTCTTCCATCAGTTCACGTTTTGCACCGACTAAAATATCTTCACCGTCAAGACCGCCACCCTCAGGAATTTCCCAGGAATAAACATCCAGTGTATATCGATATTGTCCCACAAGGTAAGTCTGAAGATCATCAGTTAATGGTACAACACCAATGGCAGGTTTAGTTTCAACCACTCCATAAATACCCGCTGTCCCGCTCGGTGTGATAACCTGATCTTCCCTCAGTCGGATCCATTCGTTTTTGTAAATTGTTTTTGATGATAATTTTTTCCAGGGATTTTGCATTTTGTTCTCCATTTGGTTGGGTAAAAGATATTTAAATTTATAAATTGTTCCAAAATTATTAACCTTAAATTTTACTTTAGAATAGTCGCAGAATTTATTAAGTTTATGATTCACAGATATTGAATGAGGTGTATATGAATCAAGCGCTTATTGAATGTGTACCAAATTTCTCCGAAGGAAAGAATCCGGAAATTATTAAACAGATCACGGATAGTATTGAATCGGTTGATGGTGTAAAATTACTGGATGTGGATCCCGGATATGAAATGAATCGCACCGTGGTAACATTTGTCGGTGATCCAAAAGGCGTTAAAGAAGCGGCATTTTTTGCTATTAAAAAAGCATCTGAATTAATAGATATGTCCAAACATAAAGGTTCGCATCCCAGGATGGGTGCTACGGATGTATGTCCCTTTGTACCGGTCAGTGGAATTTCAACGGAAGAGTGTATTAAGCTTTCAAAAGAGGTTGCAAAAAGAGTAGGTGACGAACTGAATATTCCAATATATTTATATGAAAAATCAGCGCAGAAACCAGATAGACAAAATCTGGCAATCATTCGTCAGGGTGAATATGAGGGATTAGCCGATAAATTAAAGAATCCTGATTGGAAACCTGATTTCGGACCGACTCAGTTTAATAGTAAAGCAGGTGCTACGGTTATTGGAGTGAGAGAATTTCTAATTGCCTATAATATTAATCTGAATAGCCGTGAATCAAAGCATGCAACCGATATCGCTTTTGAGCTGCGTGAAAAAGGCCGTTCGGCACGGAGAGGTAATACTAAACCATATTACTATAAAGGACAGGAAATTTTAAAATACGGTAAAGAAACATATCCCTGTGGTACCTGCGATTTTGTAGGTAATAGTGTAGAGGAAACCATAAAACATTGTAAATATGAACATGATTATAATCTTGAAGAACTGCTAACACTTAATGGTATCGATCCTAAAAATCCTGAAGGCCAGTCAGTGAAAAAACCCGGATTATTCGACCATTGTAAAGCCATAGGCTGGTTGGTGCCGGAATATAATCGAGCGCAGATCTCAATTAATTTGACAAATTATAAAATCACATCCATGCATCATGTTCTGGAGGCTACAAGGACTTTGGCGTCAGAGCGGGGAATTGTAGTGACGGGTAGTGAAATCGTTGGGATGGTACCTTATCCGGCTTTATTGGAAGCTGGTATATTTTATCTCAAACAACAAGGGCGATCTGCAGGTGTTCCAGTTAAAGATATTCTGGAAACAGCGGTACAGTCGCTTGGATTAACTGATGTATCTGATTTCAATATTGAAGAACGGGTATTGGGATTACCACAAGATTTAAATGGTCCGCTTGTTAGGATGAAGGTTAATGAATTTATTGAAGAAGTTTCCCGGGAATCTCCTGCTCCTGGTGGAGGCTCTGTTGCTGCTTTAGCTGGTGCACTGGGCGCTGCTCTATCTTCGATGGTGAGTAACCTAACTGCTAATACACGTGGTAGTGAAGAAGTCGATAATATATTGAATAAGGCTGCAGAGGAAGCCCAGG
>JARRPN010000020.1:0-10350 GCA_037382875.1 Calditrichaceae bacterium
TAACAGTTCAAATCCTGTACTTCCATGGTATCAATTGTACAGCGGAGATGGATCCTATTGTGCTGTTGGAGAAGGATATTATTATGCTTCTGCCCAAAACGGAGTATTATTTCGTTTCGCTTCAAATAACCCATCTACGGATTGGGCCAGAGTTGATCCTGAAGGCGCTGAAGATTATATATTCATTAATCCATTTATTTTAGATAGAAATAACAATAAAATGATGTATCTGGCTGGAGGCTCAGTTTTATGGCGTAATAGTGATCTTACAACTATAGAGAAATATAACTCAGATCCAACATCAGTTAATTGGACAAAGCTTACAAACTCATCTATTGCAACAGGTGCCATTTCCACATTAGATGTTTCTAAAACGCCTGCAAATACAATTTTTTACGCGACTTCTGAAGGACAAGTTTATAGACTAAACGGAGCAAATAGTGGCGATCCAACACCTGTTAATATAACAGCAGGTAGTTTCCCAGGTGGTTATATTAGTTGTGTATCTGTAAATCCTGATAACGCTGATGAAGCACTTATAACGTTTGCAAATTATGAAGTAATTAGTATATGGCATACAAATAATGCTGGCGCTAGTTGGCAAAATATCAGCGGAAATCTGGAACAAAATCCGGATGGCAGCGGCAACGGACCATCTGTCCGCTGGGCAGAAATATTACCGACAGATTTAGGTACCATATATTTAGTAGGAACCAGCACAGGCTTATATTCAACTTTTGCCCTAAACGGAACTTCTACTGTTTGGGCTCAAGAGGGTACCACTTCGATTGGTAATGTAGTTGTCGATATGATTGATTCAAGAACAACCGATGATCTTGTAGTGGCAGCTACTCACGGTAATGGTATGTATAGCTCCAATGTCGTAGTTTCACTTATGGATAATCCTAAAAATATTGTAAACAATTTTAAATTGGAACAGAATTATCCAAATCCATTTAATCCCACTACCACGATTGATTATGAAATTCCTGAATCTGCACCGGTCACTTTAAAAATATATGATATTCAGGGAAAGGAAATTGCCACACTGATAAATTCTGATCATATCGCCGGAAGTTATTCTGTAAACTGGAATGGGCAGGATCGTTTTGGCAGACCGGTTGCCAGTGGCACCTATATTTATCAAATAAAGGCCGGAAAAAACCAGGAATCAAAGCAGATGGTGCTAATGCGCTAATAATTTTTATAAGCCCCGGATATTAAACGTCGGGGCTTTTTTTATTCTGTCTAATTCAATTTTTTCTTTAACATACCATTTATATGTAAAACAATGCTTTTTATACATTTATTGTCGAATTCCTTAAAATAATTTAGTAAATTATATGCCTGTTTTAAATACAACCAAAAAGTTTAATTATTTATGAGGAGTTTTATATGAAACGATTTATTGGAGTTTGTCTTATGTTCATTCTATTCTTTACCGTTGTATCCAGCACAGCAGGCGATATGGATAAAACCCGTGATAAGATTGCGGATAAATACAAATGGGATCTTACCGATCTATTTAAATCCAATGATGACTGGAAAGCCAGCAAGACTGAATTGGAAGGCATGATTGGTGAAATTGGCAAATATAAAGGAACGCTTGCAAAATCTGCAGATCAATTATATGAGTGTCTTGAACTTACATCCGATGTATGGAAGAAATATCTCTTGTTATCCGGTTATGCTTCTAAATTATCCGATCAGGATACCCGCAAATCAGGTCCTTTGGGAATGACTCAGGAAATTGGACAGACGGGTACAAAACTTAGTGCAGCAACTTCTTTTATTGATCCGGAGATATTAGCTATAGATATAGAAACAATTAAAGAATTTATGAAAGAGAAACCGGAACTTAAGGAATATGCTCATTATATCGATGACATTCAGCGTTTAAAACCACACACCCGTTCCGCAGAAGTTGAAGAAGTTATTTCTCAAGCTGGTTTAATGAGTGATACACCGTACGATGTGTATGGAATTTTTAAGAATGCTGACATGCCCAGACCAGAAGTTGAATTAGCTGATGGCGAGAAAGTTCGTTTGGACGATGCGGCTTATACATTACACCGTGCTGGTGATGACAGAGACATGCGTATTAAAGTTTTTGAAGAATTTTTTGGAGCTTATAAACAATATGAGCGTTCATTTGGGACTCAATTATACAGTGAAGTTAAGAAAGACATGTTTTATAAAAATGTACGAAATTATAGTTCATCACTCGAAAGTGCTCTGAATGCAAACAATATTCCTGTTGCTGTATATAAAAATTTAATCAACAGTGTTCATGAAAATCTACCAACACTGTATCGTTATCTCGAATTACGTAAAAAAATGCTTGGTATTGACGAACTACATTACTATGATATGTACCCTTCCCTGGTCAAAGAAGTTGACTTAAGCTATACAGTGGAAGAAGCAGAAGATGTTATTAAAAAAGCACTCCAACCCTTAGGTAGTGATTATATTGCTACTTTGGATGAAGCCTTTAATAACCGTTGGATTGATATGTACCCTAATACAGGAAAAAGATCAGGCGCCTATTCTTCCGGTTCCGCCTATGACGTACATCCCTATATCCTGATGAATTACAATGGTCAATATGATGATGTCAGTACTTTAGCACATGAACTTGGCCATACCATGCATAGTTATTATTCCAACAAAAATCAGACCTTTATGAATTCACATTATCCGATCTTTTTAGCAGAAGTTGCATCCATATCCAATGAAACATTATTGATTGATCATGTTTTAAAAGGTCTTAATGATTCTCAGGAACGTTTATCTATACTTGGTAGTCAACTGGAAACCTTTCGAACCACCTTATTCCGTCAAACACAATTTGCCGAATTTGAAATGAAAATACATGATCTGGCTGAAGCCGGTGAGGCTTTGACTGGTGAAAAATTGACGAATCTCTATCTGGATATTCTTAAAACGTATTATGGGCACGAACAAGGTATAACAGTAATTGACGATCTTTATGGCATAGAATGGGCATATATCCCACATTTCTACTATAATTTTTATGTGTTCCAATATTCAACATCGCTTTGCGCTGCTACGGCAGTCGCTGAAAAAATATTGGACGAAGATTCCGGTATGCGGGAAAAATATGTAAAGGAATTTCTAAGCGCAGGCGGTTCCGATTATGCTATTCCAATTCTAAAAAATATTGGTGTGGATATGACGACGACTGAACCGTATGAAATGGCTTTTGCAAAGATGAATAAAATTATGGATGAAATTGAAGAAATTCTTGCAAAACAATAAGGTATATTATACAATGTAACTAAAAGATTCAGAAATTAGTCAAAATAAAAAGCCCTTCAGAATTAGAAGGGCTTTTTTGTTTCATTTTTATTTTTAATGATAATACTACTCTTTCAAAGCTTGGGCCTTTTGAATCAGCTCAATCAGTGAAGTGATTTTTGGAACAGGTGGAGCAAAGATCTTATCTAAATCGTCATCTGAAAAATGTGATCTAAGAAAATCATCAATTGGTATTCTTTCTGCCCAGCATTTTGCAATTCTGGAACAGGGTAATTCATCCGATTCTCTTCTGCAATAATCAAATTTCAGATGATGCCCCAATTTCCGGCAGTAAATGGCCTCGGCATCATATGCATTTATATTCATTCTACCACTTTCCTGTTTTATTCGCCGGCGGTTTTGGTAATCCGTCAAGGGATTTCAACGATTCTGCCATAGCATCCTCTGGTAATGCATAATCCGTCAGTTCACCGGCAAAGTATTTATCATAACCGGTTAAATCCATCAAGCCATGACCACTGAGGTTAAACAGGATTACCTTTTGCTTGCCCTCTTCTTTTGCTTTCTTTGCTTCGCGGATGGCAGTTGCAACTGCATGGCTGGTTTCCGGTGCAACTATAATTCCTTCTGTACGGGCAAATTGCACAGCAGACTCATAGCATTCAATCTGATGAATAGCTTGTGGATTCAATAATCCTTCCACTATAGCCTGGCTTACTAATGGGGACATTCCATGATAACGTAATCCACCTGCATGAATAGGAGGCGGGATAAATTCATGTCCTAACGAATACATCGGCAGAAGTGGAGTCATTTTCGCAACATCACCGTGATCATAGGCAAATGGCGCTCTTGTCATTGTAGGACAGGATGAAGGCTCGACCGGTATAATATCAATATCAGCACCATTGATCTTATCCAGTGCAAACGGAAATGCCAGTCCGGCAAAATTACTACCGCCTCCAGCACAACCGACTACTACATCAACTTTTTTCTCATTAATTTTTTCTAACTGTTTTTTTGTTTCCAAACCGATAATCGTTTGATGCAACATAACATGGTTTAACACACTACCCAGTGAATATCGTGTTTCACCACTTTGATCTGTCACCGCCGCTTCAATAGCTTCGCTGATAGCAATACCTAAACTGCCAGGCGTATCCGGAATTTTTGACAATATATCACGTCCGGCCTGTGTCTCGTTACTAGGGCTGGGAATACATTTACCGCCCCAGGTCTGCATCATAATCTTGCGGAAGGGTTTTTGATCAAAGCTAATGCGTACCATAAAAATTTTACATTCCAGACCAAGTAAGGAACAGGCAAATGATAAAGCACTTCCCCATTGACCGGCACCGGTTTCTGTTGTTAACTTTTTAATACCAAACTGTTTATTATACCAGGCCTGAGCGACAGCTGTATTTGGTTTATGACTTCCAGGAGGCGAGACACTTTCATTCTTATAGTAAATGCGTGCTGGTGTTCCTAAAGCTTTTTCCAAAGCATATGCACGATGAAGCGGTGTTGGTCTCCAACGGTATAAAATTGAGAGCACCTCTTCCGGAATATCAATCCATCGTTCCTGGCTTACCTCTTGTTCAATTAAGTTCATTGGGAATACTGGCGCCAGCATATCCGGCGAAACCGGATTACCATCCGGTCCTAATGGCGGCTGCATAGGCGAAGGCAAATCCGCGGCAAGATTATACCACTGCCTTGGCATTTCATCTTCAGTGAGAAAAACTTTCGTTTGCATTCATTCCTCCTTGGATCGTTATTGTGTTTTATCTAAGTCGATCTTACTGATCATTTTTTTCATCGGGGAATTTAATTTTTTTAACTCTTTTGAACCACGGGTGATTTTACATAAACTCAAATGCAGTTCTTTGGCAATCTTACGTTGACTTATTCCTTTATTAAGTCGTTTAACAATTTCCCAGCGTGAAGATATCGCTTCCAACTCAGCCGGCGTTAAAAGGCTTTCTAAAAATTCCTGAATAAGTTTCTTCTTATTTGTTTCTGCCAGTAATCCGGCAATTTCTTTGATATTGTCCATAAGTGTTTCTATGTATAGTAACGCTTAATATAGAAAAATAGAAATGGAAATCAAAATTTTATTTAGAAAATTATTTAAGCATATCTGTGGCGAAGCATAAAATATCTAAAAATTTGTAGATATAATAGTATGAAATATGTTTCACCATTATAACCAAAAATGAATTAAAAATATACTTTTAGAAAAGAAAAAATATGGACAAACAATATCTTTATTACATATTTATTCGTTCGCTGCGAATGAGATGTAAAAATTCAGAGCGGGTTTTTTCATCATCTTTAAACGAGCCCAGCATAGCAGAAGTTATCATCTTCGCCTGGTGCTTTTGCACACCGCGCAAAATCATACACATGTGTTGACCTTCCACTACAACGCCTACACCACTGGGATTTAAATTTTCATTCAATATATCAGCTATTTGTTGGGTCATATTCTCCTGTATCTGCAATCGGCGGGCAAACATATCTACAATACGCGGAATTTTGCTCAGTCCAACTACTTTACCCTTAGGAATATAACCAACATGAACATGGCCATAGAATGGCAGCATATGATGTTCACACATACTATAATATTCAATATTTGCAACAACTACCATTTCATCGTATTTGACATCGAATATGGCGCCGTTAATCTCTCTTTGCGGATCTTTGTAATAGCCCTGGGTTATTTCACGATACATCTTGGCCACACGAAAGGGCGTCTTTTGCAAACCCTGGCGATCCGGATCTTCTCCAATATCCTCTAGAATAGTCCTGACTGCGCCTTCTATTCCATGTTTCATTCTATGTATCCTTTCCTATTTCAAATGAATTATTATTTGTTTCCCATAATTTTAAATGATAAAGCATTTTCCCACCAATACGAGCATCTAATTGATCCCATAAATATTTTACAATATTTTCACCAGAAGAAATTTTATCTTTAAAATACGGAACCTCGTTATCCAAATGTTTATAGCTTATATCATTTAACAGGTCTTTAACTTTTCCATCTAATTCCGAATGTGGAATAATCATGCCAGTAGTAGAATCCGGTTTACCTGAAATAGTCAATTCAAGTTTGTAATTATGTCCATGACCTAAGGGATTATTACATTTATCATAAACTTCAACATTCTTTTGCTCATCCAGAATTTTTGAATTTAACCGATGCGCAGCACTAAAGGTATAAATCCGTGTACGACTTACTTTAATGGACATTATTGTTCCTGCCAGACATCTACGCATGAATCCTGCGTTACAAATAGTCGAATCCGTTTTAAAATTAATGATTTATATCCCACAAGTTTATTTTCTATTAAATCAAATAAAACCAAAGCCAAATTTTCCGTTGTGGGAATCTTGTCTTTAAAATACGGCGTATCAAGATTCAGATATTTATGATCAAATCCCAATAAAATTTCATTTACAATCTTCTTTAATTCACTCAGATTGATTATCATACCAGTCTCTTTAGCAATTGGACCGTTCACAGTGACATATAAATCATAATTATGCCCATGCCCATAAGGACTGGTATTATGTCCAAAGATCCGCTCGTATTCTTCCGTTGACCATAAATCATTCCAAAAACGATGGCTGGCGGAAAATTCGAAGTTGAGAGTTAAGGTAACATTTTTTATCAAAAAAATATATTAAGTTAAAAAATAAATATAAAATCCAGAAAAATTGTTCCCGAATAACTTCAAATTACAAAAGATAAATTTAATTGTCATTAAAATGATATACAAGAATTATACATATAAAAAGAAATTGGAAAATGTTTTAAACTCCTTCTAAATTTTAGCGTATATATTTTTGATAAATATTGATTTTTCACATATTTTTTTACATTTTCAGAGTATTAAATTCTGAACATAACAAATCGGAGAACAAAATGACTGATTTTTTTGATAAAGTAAAAAAGACCATCGAACAGAGCCTCGATCGTGCAAAGGTGAATGCACAGGGGTTAAAAGATACGGCTGAAGAGCTGGGAAAAGTGGCACGGCTTAAATTTGATTTACATCAGCTAAACAGCTCAAAGAGAAAAAAATTACAGTTGCTTGGCGAAACAGTATATCCTTTTTTCAATGAAAATAAGGTGGAAAAGCTTAAAACCCATGAATCTCTACCTGTTTTAATTGATGAAATAAAAGATCTGAATAACCAGATTGAATTAACCCAGAAAAACATTGATGAGGTTCAACTCCAAAGTAAGGAAGAAGATAAACCAGTTAACCAGGAAGATCTGCGAGATCAAATTAACGAATTGGAATCTGAAATAGAAGCACGTATTGAAGAACTAAAGATTGTAAAGGAATCGTTAAACAAGAAAAAATAAAAATTGTCTATTTGCTTGATTTTTTTATAAATTAGTATTGCCTTTTTAAGGGGTGTTCCTGATAAAGAGGGATCTGAGATTATACCCATTGAACCTGATCCGGATAATACCGGCGTAGGAAACGGCAAAAATAACACTTTGAAATAATTGGTTATTAAGCCATTTCCGGTTTGTGGGAATGGCTTTTTTTATTTTAGAGGAGTTATAATGTTTTATCGCTATTTACTAATTTTAGTAACAACTGTATTTATATTTTCACTCTATGCCGGAGAAACTTATACCATCTCAGGTAGAGTCGTCGATCAGGTAACACAGCAACCATTGGCCCATTCAAATATAACCGTTCTTAATACATCAATGGGTACAACCAGCGATGACGATGGATTTTTTATAATTAAAAATTTACCTCCAGCCTATTATGTTCTGGAAGTGGGTTATATCGGTTACAGTATAAAAAAATATGAAATACCATTTTTGTCAGCAGATACTGTACTTCAAATTGAATTGAATCAATCTGCCATTGATGGTCCTTTAGTAATAGTGGAGTCCAACCAGGCACAGGAGCGCATAAATCCGGTAACATTCAATAATATTGATCGTAAAACATTACAGTCGAGATACACGGTTCAGGATATACCGGAAATTTTATCTGAATTACCTTCAACGACATTTTATTCAGAAAATGGCAATGGGATTGGTTATAATTATTTAAGTATCCGGGGATTTGATCAACGGAGAATATCCGTAATGATTAATGGTATTCCACAGAACGATCCTGAAGATCACAATATTTACTGGCTGGATTTTCCGGATTTTGCATCCAATATTCAATCGATTCAGGTACAGCGTGGTGCAGGCAGCTCCTTTTACGGACCGGCTGCGATTGGCGGATCCATTAATATTCAGACCAATTACTTTAATCCTGAACCTCAGCTTGATCTACAGGCAGGCTTTGGTTCATATGGAACCCGTAAAATATCAGCTTCTCTTAATTCCGGAATGATTGCAGATAAATATATCATAAATGGGCGCGTTTCTCGGATTAAAAGTGATGGATATCGGGATCGTGCATGGGTGGATTTTAAAAGCTATTTTCTTGGTGCAGCCATGTATACTCAAAAACACCATTTGCGTTTTCATTTTTTTGGTGGTCCAATCGAAGATGGGCTGGCTTATGAAGGATTACCAAAATTGGTGAATGAAAATTCAAAATTAAGACAAAAAAATTATAGTTATTGGGAGCTAAATGCCAGTGCTGATTCAATTTTATATGCCGCTGAACGGAGAAAAGATGAAATTGAAAACTTTAACCAACCTCATTTTGAATTATTGTATGATTATCGAATAAGCCCACAAGCCACTTTAAAAAACAACCTGTTCTTCATACTGGGTTATGGATTTTTTGATTATGACGGCAGCTGGGGTGATCCGGAATATTTTCGTTTAACACCTGAATTTGGCTATTCGGTGGATTCCATTCCATCAGATGCACTCATTCGAGCTTATGTCAATAATAAACAATTAGGTTGGCTGCCTCAGTTAACAGTTGAAAGCGACTGGGGGCAATTTACATTAGGTGGTGAATTCCGGGCTCACCGATCTTTGCATTGGGGCCGATTACAGAAAGGAACCGGATTATCTGATAACATTGTCGGCAATAACGCCCGTCATTATTATGAATACAAAGGTGCAAAATTAATTGCATCAGTTTATTATCACCAGGTTTATAAATATAGGAAAAACATCAATCTAACATCTGATTTGCAATATGCTTATAAAAGATACAAACTATAC
Organism: Calditrichaceae bacterium; assembly: GCA_037382875.1. Lineage (GTDB taxonomy): Bacteria > Calditrichota > Calditrichia > Calditrichales > Calditrichaceae > JAFGKZ01. Next base: position 9,455 of record JARRPN010000020.1, read on the forward strand.
GATGAAAAATTTTTGAATAATGATTTTGAGATACCATACCATTTTTTAAATCCACGCATTGGTATTAATTATAATATCAATTCAAATTTACATACCTACTTAAGTGTTTCCAACACAACCCGTGAACCAAGATTGAAAAATTTTTATGATGCTGCTGAAGCCAGCACCCCAGAATCATGGGGACCCATTGTGCCGCAGTTCGAACTCAATTCCGACAGCAGCTTTAATTTTGATAAACCATTAGTTAAACCGGAAACGCTTACGGGACTTGAACTGGGAGTCGGTTACCATTCTAATGCATTTCATGGCACTGTTAATTTATATTTAATGAATTTTAAAAATGAGATTATAAAAAAGGGCGGCGTGGATCGATTTGGTCAACCCATTACAGGCAATGCTGAGAGAACACTTCATCAAGGTGTTGAGGTTAGCGGGCGGTTACAGGTGTTACCTCAAATTTCATTAAGCGGAAATATGAGTTATAGCCGCAATGAGCTAGTAGATTACACGGTATATGATTACGATAACAGCATTACACTGGATGGCAACCGTATTGCAGGCTTTCCTGATCTGATTAGTAATTTACGTCTAACCTATAACTGGCTGGGAACTTATGCGGCGCTCGACATGGGATATTCCGGTAAATATTATACTGATAATTTTGAAAACGAACAAAATACGGTTGATGCCTATACGGTCTTTAATTTAAGTTTACGACAGGAACTTAGTCTGATTGGTTTGAGGGGAGTTGCTGTTCAGCTTAAAATAAATAATCTGCTTGATAAAAAATATCTTTCACATGGAGAGGGAGATGCGTTTTTTCCGGCAGCAACCCGTAATTGGTTTGTAAATCTTCAATATAAGTTATGAACATTTGCATAATATAATTTTATTAG
>JARRPN010000021.1:0-17452 GCA_037382875.1 Calditrichaceae bacterium
AGTTAGCTGCGGGTATATCTCATAATCTGAATACTCCGATTACAATTATTCAGGCCAATGCTGAATTACTTAAGATTAAAAATCCTGATTCACCGGAAATAGATAAAATTATGAATCAGACGAAAAGAATGACTGGCCTGATTACTACAATTCTCGAAAAAGGAAAAAGAGATCAGGAAACGGGCTATATCAATCTTGATTTAAATGAACTTTTAAAGCATGAATTAGATTTTTTTAATGCTAATCTATACTATAAACATAAAGTGGAAAAACAATTTGATTTTTGTGAAAATATACCGGTGTTCAAAGCAATTTACAGTGATTTTTCTCAGTCTATCATGAATATTGTACAAAATGCTATTGATGCTATGTATAACAAGCCAAATCGAGTTCTTTCTATTAAAACTACAAAAAACGAATCAGAAATAATTTTAACTGTTTCAGATACTGGCAGTGGAATATCTGATGAAATTAAAGCAAAAATATTTGATCCCTTTTTTACTACAAAACCAACCAATATTGAAGAATCCAAGGATATTCATCAACCGCGAGGTACAGGGCTGGGATTAAGTCTAGTCTATAATTTACTCATGCCTTACAAAGTAAAGATAGATTTTGAGACTGAAAAAGATAAGGGCACCACATTTATTCTTCGCATACCAATAAATTAATTTCGGATATAAACTTTAGTTTTAATTAATAACTTTTGTAAAAATAAGAGTTTATGCTTATATTTACGATCGATAATTATATTCAATCGAGGATGTCTTGATTCATATCAATACAAATCATTTGAATTCAATTCTATCAAAATTTCAAAACAAAAAAATATTGGTTGTTGGTGATATCATGATCGATGAATATTTATGGGGGAGAGTCAATCGATTATCACCAGAAGCACCTGTCCCGGTTATTGATATTGAAAGCGAATCGTTACGATTTGGCGGTGCGGCAAATGTAGCATTAAATTTGAAGACTTTGGGATGTATTCCCATAATTATTGGTATTATTGGCAAAGATACTATGGCAGATCAATTTTTAGAGTTAATGGGGAAATATAACCTAATCACGGATGGTATTATTCAAGATAGTGAACGACCAACCACGGTAAAAACAAGGATTATTGGGGATGATCAACATATTGCAAGAGTTGATCGAGAAAAAATTATATATATTAGTGGAAGTCTGGAAGATGAATTAAAAAATACTGTATCCGCAAAAATCAATAATGCTGATAGGAAATGATGATGAAATTCAATTTGCTGGTAAACAGTTATTGGATAAATTACAGGCGAAAAACATTCTTTTAACGCTCGGTTCCAAAGGAATGGCTTTATTTGAATCTAATGGTGCCTATTCCCATGTACAGACAAAAACGAGAAAAGTGGCGGATGTTTCAGGAGCCGGCGATACGGTAATCAGTACAATGACAGCTGCTATGATTGGCGGTGCGAATGAACGTGAGGCAGCTTCACTAGCCAATTATGCTGCAAGTATCGTTTGTGAAGAAGTAGGAATTGTGCCAATTGAAGTAGATAAATTAAAGGCAGAAATAATAGCTAGGGAAGTTAATGAATAACATTATTCCCATGAACGAGATAGATTTTTTTATCGATGATATTAGAAGAACGAATAACGGCATAAAGCTTGTATTTACAAATGGGATATTTGATATATTGCATCGCGGTCACGTAGCATACTTAGAAAAAGCAAAAGCAATGGGAGATCTGCTTATACTGGGATTAAATTCAGATGAATCAGCAAGAAGATTAAAGGGTAAAAATAGACCTTATGTAGGTCAGGATGATCGTGCTTTTATTCTTTCCAGGCTTGAATCTGTAGATATTGTTTCCATATTTGATGATGACACACCCAATACTTTAATTGAGAATATTAAACCTGATGTTTTGGTAAAAGGTGGCGACTATAATTTGGACGAAATTGTAGGTAGAGATTTTGTCGAAAAATATGGTGGTAAAGTTTGTACCATTCCATTTATTAAAGATAAATCAACAACGAGTCTAATAGATAAGATAAAGAATGAATATGGAGTTTAAATATACTGTGAATTTGAAATTAATTTTTGTATTACTTTTTATAAGTTTAGTGATTTTTCAATGTCAAAATCATGTTATTAAACATAGCAATGTCGCAAATAACACATATCTGGAAAATGTGCCGGAAAACATCTGGGTATCTGACAGCTTTATACAAAAAGCGGATTCTATCGTAGAATATTATGATGTTGCAAGAATTAAACTTAGAGAAAAAGATACGCTTGGCGCGGAAATTTTTTATGAACAGGCTTTTGAAATTCTTTCAAATTTCTCTGAGGAAGATAGGACTACTTTGCAGCATTGGGATCACTATGATACTTTATTTATGTCTTTAAATGATGAATATGAAAAAATCTATATCGCAAATAACACAACCATGGAAGCCGAAGAGGTTCGTGAAGACATAATTGACATGGTAGAATTAGATATTCCTGATTCCGTATTATTTGGAGAAGGTACTGTTATTGATTCCAGTGGTGATATTCCAATTACCATAAATAGCAAAGTCAGAATGGCCATTAAATATTTTCAGACTAAAGGAAGAGTTGTTTTTACAAGATGGTTGGAAAGAAGTGGTAAATATGAAGATTTGGTATTTGATATTTTTAAATCAAAAGGAGTACCTAAGGAATTAGCCTATGTCGCAATGATAGAAAGTGGATTTAATCCAAGTGCCCGGTCTTATGCACGGGCTGTGGGTATGTGGCAGTTTATATCAGCAACTGGTCGATATTATGGTTTACGTCATGACTGGTGGTTTGATGAACGACGGGATGTTATTAAATCTACAAACGCTGCTGCAGAGCATTTAAATGACTTATATAAAAGATTTGGTGACTGGTATCTTGCTCTGGCTGGTTATAATTGTAATCCTAAAAAGGTTGAATATAACATGCGCCGGTATAAAACAAATGATTTCTGGAAATTGCGTCGTTTACCAAGACAAACACGAAATTATGTACCAACCTATTTAGCTGCGACAATAATTGCGAAAAATCCTAAAAAATTTGGTTTCTTTGTTGAGAAACATAAACCAGTAGAAACAGATATTGTTAAAATTTCTGAATCGGTAGATTTAAATGTGGTTGCTAATATTGTTGGCTCAAAATATACGACTATAAAAGAAATTAATCCTGCTGTATTGCGATGGGTAACCCCACCAGGAGTAACTGATTTCAACCTATATCTTCCGAAAGGAACAAAAGATAAATTCCTTGAGGGTTATAACAAAATTCCGGACAATAAAAAAAGATCCTGGGTTCGTCATAGAATAAGAAGTGGTGAAACACTATCGACTATTGCTCAGAAATATCACACAAGTATTTCGGTCATAAGATCAACTAATAAACTAAGAAGCCATTTAATTCATGCAGGTAAATACTTAATTATTCCAGTTCCCCAGAATAAGAGCCATTATTATACCTATAAAGAGCCTACACAGACTAGCTACAGAAAACGATCAACTGTTAAAACGATACGCAATGTACCTGGTCATAAAAAAATCATATATCTTGTAAAAAAAGGTGATACTCTGGGAGGTATAGCCGAGATATACAATACGAGAGCAAGCAAAATAAGAGCATGGAATGGTTTACCATATGGCCGGCATATTTATCCAAAGCAAAAGTTAAACATTTGGATCCCCGAAAATTACGATCAGATTAAAGCAAGTGTACGAAATAATATAAAGATTGGCGATTATTCTGATGGTTCCTATCATGTTGTTAAGCGTGGTGATACACTTTGGGATATTGCTAAAAAATATAATCTATCTATCAGTGACTTAAAGAAGTTAAACAAAATGAATAATTCATTTATCAAGCCCGGTGACCGCTTAAGAGTATCAAAAAATTAGTTTGACTTTTTTCACCGATTATTGTAAAATTTGCCCTTTCTTTGTATAGCGATCTAATAATTTTAGACAAATAAGATCAATAAAAATCTATTGATCTTTTATGATGAATAAGGAGTTTGTTTCGATTAATAGGTATAAAGTACAGTTTACCATTATTACTGCATTTATTCTTTCGTTACTAATTATTGTTATCATTTACGATAGTAACAAGCAAACCTTGCAGGCGAAAATCACAAACGCAGCTAATGCTAATAAGCCTCAGGGAATTTCCACAGACAATTCTGCTTTAGCAATGATGGAATCTGTACAAAATCTGTTAAGTGAGTTAAAATCCGATCCAAATAATTATGATTTGATCGTACAGGCTGGTAATGCTTTTTTTGATATTGGAAGATATCAGCAGGCTATCCAATACTATAAAAAAGCCGTGCAGATTCAATCCGTCACTGAGTTATATGTTGATATGGGTGTTTGTTATTTTAATCTAGGTCATCTGGATTCTGCTCTCACTATAATGAATGAAGGCATTAAAACGAGTCCGAATCATAAACAGGGATTATATAATATTGGTATCGTATTATATAATTTAGGTGATACAGATGGAGCTGTTTTAAAGTGGCAGCAACTTATAAAAGCTCATCCAAATACAGCAGAAGCAATTAGAGTTCAACAGTATATAGACGAAATAAAAAATGTACAAACAGGCACATAAAATGGAGAGGTAGTTTATGCCAAGTGGTAAAAAAAGGAAACGGGCGAAAATGTCTACGCATAAAAGGAAAAAACGCCTGAGAAAAAACCGCCATAAGAAAAAGGGTAAATAAGATACAAAAAGGTTCATATAATGAACCTTTTGTATTTTTATATATAATATTAGGGTATATTTCAATGCCAACCACATCTATACACAGCGTCAGCGACATTACCCGATTAATTAAAACACTAATTGAAGAAAACATACCTGCAGTGTGGGTAGAAGGTGAGATTTCCAATTATAAACCGCATTATTCAGGCCATGTATATTTTACCCTCAAAGACGCTAATGCACAAATTTCAGCAGTAATGTGGAAATCCCGAAAATATAATTTAACATTTGAACCTGAAGACGGGATGCTTATTCAGGCTCTTGGAACGATACGATTATACGAAAAAAGTGGACGCTATCAACTCGACATTATCAGAATGCAACCCTCAGGTATTGGAAAATTACAACTCGCTTTTGAACAATTAAAACAAAAATTAGATGCAGAAGGATTGTTTGACCCTGAACATAAAAAGGCAATTCCAGCTTTTCCAGAAAAAATTGGAGTGGTTACGTCTGAAACTGGCGCAGCTATAAAAGATATTATCAATGTTATTGAACGAAGAGCACCTCACGTACAATTAATTATTAAGAATGCAAAAGTTCAGGGCGTCGGTGCTGCATCGGATATTGTTAAAGCAATTGAGGGATTTAACAAAAAAATTGATGTTGATCTGCTTATTGTTGGCAGGGGAGGGGGATCTTATGAAGATTTGTGGGCTTTTAATGAAGAAATCGTAGCACGTGCTATATATAATTCTAAAATCCCTGTAATTTCAGCTGTAGGCCACGAAATTGACTTTACTATATCTGATTTCGTTGCCGATTTAAGAGCGCCTACGCCTTCTGCAGCGGCTGAAATAGCAGTACCTGATGCTGATGAGTTAAAGGACAATATACGTTATATTCAAAAGCGAATGCATGATATTTGTAATTTAAAAATAGAGATAATGCGAGATCGCATAAATTATTTTAAGAACAGTTATGGATTTAAGAAACCTCTTGATATCATAAAACAATACGCATTGCAAGTAGATGATCTAAGTAATAAATTGCAAAAATCAATTTCTAGTTTATTGGGGCAAAGAAGGGAATATTGTAATCAATTTAAGATACGATTGGAAAACTTAGATCCTAAAAAAGTTCTTGAGAGAGGATATAGCATTTCATACATTGATGATAAATTGATTAAAAATGTAAATATGGTTGATATTAATTCGAATATGCATACTGAGTTTGCATCGGGGACAGTTTGGAGTAAAATCAATCGAATAGAAGGTACAAATGATGCCAAAACAAAATAAGACTTTTGAATCTGCATTGAATAGACTGGAAGAAATTGTTAATAATATGGAAAGTGGAGATATTTCACTGGATGATAGTATTAAAGCACTTGAAGAGGGCAATGATTTAGTAAAATATTGTTTAAATAAACTTGATTTAATCCCCGCAAAGCTGAAGTACTTAAATACATAAAAGAGATTGAAGATTGGTTAGAAAAGACCAAATATAGCATAACTGTATTAGTATGTACTTACAAATCTAAGTATTTAAAACATTCGTTCAAACATATTCAAGAATGTAATGAAGATAGATTATTAAGAGAATCACAGCTTATATTGACTTTGGGCGGAGATGGCACGATTCTCAGGGCAGTGCAGGCCATTACTGATAAACAGATTCCAATTTTAGGTGTCAATTTAGGTGGACTGGGTTTTTTAGCTGATACCTCACCTGAAAAAATGATAAATAATCTGGAAGCTTATCTATCAGAAAATTATTTTATTGAGAACCGTATCGTTTTAAAATGCAAGATTGAAAACGATGATCAGACATATTATGCTTTAAATGATTTTGTAATAGATAAATCTGGATTTTCAAGAGTTATTGAAATAATTACCCACGTTGATGAAAATTTACTTAATTCCTATGTTGCTGATGGATTGATAATTTCCACACCAACAGGTTCCACGGGATATTCTCTATCAGCAGGAGGGCCAATTCTTGTTCCTAAGACGAATGTATTTATAATAAATCCAATCTGTCCGCATTCTTTGACCAACCGACCTGTAGTTATTAACGATAACAGTCAGATTACGTTGCAGGTATATACAGAATACAAAGAAATGAATATATATCGAGATGGACAATTTGTGAATAATTATCCATCTGGAATACTTATCAATATCTCAAAAGCAAGCTTTGCTATAAAGCTCATTAAGATGAAAGAAATGAGCTTTTTTGAAACACTTAGGAACAAACTCCACTGGGGTGAGGATTTTCGTGATAAAAAACGCTGGTCCTATAATGATAAATAGGAGCTAAAACCCCCCACTTCCAGAAGATTTAGATAACATGTTTTGCCAGTTAGGATTCTGTAATTCTTTCCGATAAGATGAATGAATCTGTCTATAATCTCCAAATCCATCCAAATCTGTAAATACAAAGATTTGGCTTCCCTCAAGATCATAATAATGCCATATGATATAGGGTAGTGCATCCATTGAACTTGGAAAACGTTCATATTCATCAGGATCACCATAAATTAAAAAGACACGTCCACGATCCGTTTTCCACCCTTCGCGCCCCATGGATCTAAATCTTTCATTGGCAATTCTGCTGACCTTTTTCCCGTTCTGCAGAAGGTTTATATACCTGAAAACGTGCATGTTTTGTAGCTTCTTTATTAGTCTTTATATCTTTTGCTTTAACCACAATTTTATAATTATCATTTGACAAAGCCATTACATTTAGTGCACCCATTTCAACTAGTTTTGGACCGGCTATGCCTTTAATTAAGGGTTTTCTTGTTTTTACAGTATCACCAGAAATTGTTGTAATAGCATAACTAAATTCATAATTATTTTGTTGTGCTGATTGAAAACTTAAATTATTTAACTCAACATAAAAATAAAGCATTGGCTGGAGTAAATCATAAACTCTGCGAGGATTTGGGACAACTTTTAACCCATTTTTATAATAGAGTGATTTTGATGTATCCATTCCTATTTTATTACACAATTCAACATCAGATAAAAATAAACCATCTTTTGGTGTAATGGTATTTATCTTAAATAGATATTCACCTTTTTTTAAAGAGGTATTATCTAGAATTTCAACTTTAGCTGTGTATGATCCATAGGGTACTTCTAAAGTAAAAACATCTATGAGTTGATTGTACTTGTAGGCTGATAGAGTGTCGTTAAATGAATTCTTATAATTATGTATAAGTGTGTCAATTGATCCCGAATTATCAGATAGAACTAGTGTATTTTTAAACGATCCAGTATATACTCCTGATTCATCTTTGTTATATTGTATAGAACCTTGAAATGTTGAAACATAAATTTCTAAATAGGTAAGGCTATCTGATGAATGAAACGAAGCATAATCGCAACTGATCGGAATAAACTGAACTTGCGCAAATATGATTATTGGGAATAGTATTAATAAGATAGTTTTATACATTGGAGTATCCATCCTTTTAGGTAAATTTAACCGATACAATTTTAGAGACACCTTCTTCTTCCATGGTGACACCATACATGGTTTGTGCCGCTTCCATGGTACGCTTATTATGTGTTACCACAATAAATTGCGTATTTTTGGCAAAACTTTTTAACGCATCTGTAAAACGTCCGATATTCACGTCATCAAGCGGTGCATCAACCTCATCTAATATACAAAATGGACTCGGTTTTACAAGGTAGATTGAGAATAACAGGGAAATAGCCGTAAGCGTTTTTTCTCCACCAGATAACAGTGATAAGGTCTGAAGCTTTTTACCTTTTGTACGAACATTTATTTCAACGTCTGCTTCAAGCGGATCCACCTCTTCTTGTAATTTCAATGTTCCTTCACCATTTTCAAAAAATGACCGGAATACATGCTCAAAATTTTTCTTAATCGAATCAAATGTTTCTAAAAATTGTTGACGCGCTGTTTTGTTAATCTTTTTTATTGTTTCTTTCAATGAAGCTTCGGCTTTATATAAGTCATCCCTTTGATTTGTTAAGAAATCCAGTCTTTCTTTTTCTTTTTCATATTCAGATACAGCCAACGGATTTACTGGACCTAAATTTTTAATACGAACACGCAAAGATTCAATGGTATCTTCAGATTCCTGCTCATTCAAATCTTCGAAGGGGATACCAATTTCTATATCTTCAGAATATTCTTTTAAAATATAATCTCGTAAATTTGCTGCTTTTAAATTGTTCTCACTAATTTGTAATTCCAAAGCCCGACTTTTTTCAAGAGAGGTATCATGCTGTTTTCGATATTGTCTTGTTTGATTTTCAACTTCAGTAATTTTTTGTTTAATTGCATCGGTTTCCTGAGTTATCTTTTCAACTTCCGATTCCAATTTATCTCGGTTTTCCCATATGGTCTCACGTTCAATTTTTCTTTTATCAGAATCCTTTTTTATCTGTTCTAAAAGTTCTGTTATTTGGACTATTTCTGCTTTCCGTGATTTTATACTTTTGTCCATTTCTGATTTGGAATTTTCTGTCCGTTGAATATCATTTTGCCGATTGGAAATTTGATTCTGAATATTTGTAACACTTAATTGTGCATTCTGGACTTCATTTAAAATTAGCTGTAGTGATTCATTAAGTTTTTCGTAATCATTAGTATTTTCAATAGTTTCAGCTTCTTTCTTATCCAATTCTAATTGATTTTTCTCAACATTTACATTAACTAATTCAATGTTTTTCTTTAATTCAACTATATTATTCTTATACGTATTAACTCTGTCTTTTTCGCCCTTTTGATCTTGATCTTCCTTTTCAACCTGGTATTTGTATTGGCTTTCCTTTTTATCCAGATCAATTAGTTGTTGTTTTTTATCCTCAATAGATATGATCATATCATTTTTAGATATGACAAGGGATGCAATTTTTTCATCAATTGAACTTATATCATCTTTAATTTTATTAACATCTTTGTTAAGATGATCAAGTTCTTTTTCTAATTTTTTCAACTGATCTTTGCGGCCAATAATGGTAGTGCCTTTTTTATCTATCGATCCACCGGAAATTTCGCGATTAAAATTAACCATTTCACCATCAGTCGTTACAAATCTAAGATTAGGATATTTATTTGATTTTATAATGGCCTCGTCAAAATTTTCAACTAGTGCTACATCACCAAGAAGGATGTGAATTAAATTTTTATACTTAGAATCACATTTTACAAGTTCTGATAGTAATTCAATATCACCATTCTGATTAATCGCGTTTAGTTTTGATTCATTGATTTGCTCAAGAGGAATAAGTGTGATTCGTCCTTTTTTATTATCCTTGACAAGATTGATTAATTGTTTTGCAGTGTTAATATCTTTAACTAGAATATAATTAAGAGCATCACCTAAAACAGATTCTACGGACCAGGCGTATTTATTCTCAATAGATATGATATCAGAAAGTGATCCGTAAACTCCGGGAATCTTATCTTTGTTGGTTAAAGCAAATTGTGCACTTTTAGAATGACCCTCATAATGAGCAATGACTTGTTCGAAAAAATGTTTGCGTGATTGAATCCTATCAATTTCAGTCAACAATCTGCTGTATTCATTTTCACGTTCTTTTTTACTAGTCTCAAATTCTGCTAATTCAATTTCATTATTTTTAAGATCATCAATAAGTTTTTCCTGCACCTTCGTAATTTTGTCTTTCTCTTCACTTAACTTATCAAGTTGTTGACCAAGTATTTTTAATGATTCTTCAAATGAATTTATATTGCCACCTAACTGTTCCAACTGCTCGGTATAAAACTGAAGTTGATACTCCTGCTGTTTGAGACTCTCCTTTTTTTCAGATAGTGCTTGTAAACTTAATCGAAAATCCTGATTCATTTTATCTATTTCAGCTTTTCGGTTCTGAAGTTTTGCTGCTTCAGCGCTACGTTTTTTCTCTATTTCAATCAAAGATGTATCATAAATTTCTTTTTGTGACTTCAATTTCTCGAGTTCGGTATTGTATTGTGTTAAATTTTCGTCAAGTATTAATATTTTGCGACTGAACTCCTCAATTTCCAGTTTATACCTTTCTCTTGTTTTTTTAATTTCTTCAGCCTTAGTCTCACCAACAGCTTCATTTTGATTAATATCTGCGATCTTAGAGTCTATTTCATGTATTTGTATATTGGTTGTCTGTAATTTTTGTTCCGTTTTAACCAATTCTCGTTTATAATCTTCCAACAGGGCTTCATCCATGGTAATTTGATGATGACTGGACTCTTTTAATTTACTGGCTTCCTGTAGCTGAATTTTCAAAGGCCGAATTGCTTCTATAAGCTTATGATATCGATATCGATAAAGATTAATTTCTGTCTTTTGTACTTGATCACTGTAAGAAAGATATCGTCTTGCTTTACCGACCTGTCTGGAAAGAGAATTAACCGTCTTAGTTATTTCAGCAATAATATCATTTAAACGATTCAGATCAACATGGGTAGCATCAAGTTTTCGCAGAGCCGATTTTCTGCGGATTTTATACTTTACAATACCGGCAGCTTCTTCAAATAACTGTCTTCTTTCTTGTGTACTTTCGCTTAGGATACTTTCAACCATCTTTAATTCAATCACAGAATAGGAATTGGCACCCATACCTGTATCAACAAACAAATCCAAGATATCCTTTAATCGAACAGGACTTTTATTAATAAGATATTGACTTTCGCCTGATCGGTATAAACGGCGTGAAACGAGAACTTCATCAAATTCAGTTTTTAAGATGTTCTTGTTATTTTGAATTGTCATGGAAACTTCAGCCATTCCTATGGGTTTTCGAAGCTTTGTCCCATTGAAAAGTACATTTTCCATACGGTCGCTACGTAGGGATGTTACGCGTTGCTCGCCCAGAACCCATCGAACAGCATCAACAATGTTAGATTTTCCTGAACCGTTGGGACCAATAATACAAGATACACCATCCGCAAAATTAAGCTTTATTTTATTCGCAAAAGATTTAAATCCAATAATTTCTAATTTTGATAAATACATCGCACTCCGTAACCGAAATTAAAATAAACTTTTCGTATTCAACAGTAAAATGAAGTAATCATACCAGTGAGACTCTGGTCTGAAAACAGCCCAAAAGATAAGAATGGGAACAATGTAAGACAATAGCAGGATTGTAAAAATTTTTGCTGATTTAGTTATGAATAATACACGTATTCCATTGACTATTCTTAAATGGGACCAAATAATAAAAACCCCCATTATAATAAATAAAATAATCTGATCTTTTAAATAATAGAGCAAATGATATCCAATCAGACTAATAGGCAATAAGAAGAATAAGGGAACTCCCGACCACAGCGCAATGGCTAAACCCTGCCGATATCTGATTTTTCTGACGTTAAAAATATTGATCAGATACAGTATAATGCTTACAAGAATTGGATATAGAAATAATAGGATAAAGAAAACCAGAGTAATCTTTACAGGTGAACTAACATATTCAAGGTAATCTTTATATAAATTGAATGGTTTTAGAAATAAGCAGAAAATTTCCTGTATCCAGAATGAGTCACGATAGTAATAGAAAAATGATCCAAGATATACTGCAAGAATTAATGCTGCGAAAGCTCCGACTAAAAAGGAATTGAATAAAGGAATTATTCTTCGTTCACGCAAATCAACAAAAAAACCATATGGATGACGAACAGCCCTTTTTAAGTTGTCTCTTAATCTCGATTGCTTTCTATATATTGCTAAAAAAATTAGACTCGCAAACAACATGAGTATGCTAAAAAAATTTGTTGCGGTCTTGGTGCTATGTTCACCAATGGTCATTTTATTAAATAATTCCCAGATATTATCTATAGTGTTTAGCCATGGTTTGGGCTCAGAATTATTTTGCATAATCCCATTGGGCATTATGAGAGGATTGTCCTGTTTCGTCGTCAAATTTGTGGGGACAATAGAATACCAGTCCTGATAACTTTCAATAAATCCCCCTTTAAATCCAAAATCCTTAAATAGTGATTGAATCTCCTGAGTTAAAAATATAGCCCGTTTCAGATTGGATGGTTCTGTATCCCATTTTTTCGCTTCACTATCACGAATGATTGCTACTTTACCGGCCAGACTATAAGGTGATAAATAGTTTTTATTCTGAATTGAATGTAATGGTCTGTATATATCCAGAATATAAAAATCAGCGAAGCGTTCCCGATAGCTTACATTTGATAAAATAGGAGATAGATACGTGGGTAAGAGTGTAATCGATTTGCTATATCCATTTATTATCAAATAAAATTTTTGAACTGAGCCATGATATAAGGGAATTTCCTGTCCTAGGCCAAGAGCATAGAATGCAGGATGTTTATAGATAAAATTACTAATTTCTTTTATAGATCTTTTTGTATTCTCAAGTAAATTATCACTTTGAAATAAAGAAACGGGATATCGTCTGATAGGCAATTCAGGAAATAGGAGTAATCCAATAGAATCTGCCATAAAAATGATATCTTCATCCGGAAAATAATCAGGAAAACGTACAGCGTTAAATCCTAAATTCTTAATATTTTTAAGGTCTTTATGAATTATTTTACGATAGTCTTTACCCATGAAATTTAAATAGTTTTGGTAATAGTTGATTCCTTTAATAATAATTCTATCCCCGTTTAGAAAGAATTGTTTTTTATTACTGCTGCTGGTCCTAAAAGCGAAAGCAAGTGTATCTTTAAACAAAATTCTGTTATTGCGAGCAATAGTATATATTAAATAAGAATTGATAGGATTGTCCGGCTGCCATAATTCAGTTTTAGATATTTTTAATAAGCCCTCAATTGTTGAGGATGCAGCTTTGATTGTATTTATACGTCTATGATAGAGCTTGCCCTGGGAGCCAAGTATCGAATAATCTATTGATGCTGGAATTACCTGGTCAATTAATTTCTGAGGAATATTTAAATCATATGCATAATTAATTTCACATATTTCATCAACTTTGTTTACCTGATATGTTAAATTTTCAATAAAGAAATCAGGTTCTATACCTATTTTTATTGGATTAATAATACCAAGGTAGTATGGTTCTGTGTAAAGATGTGTAAATACCGGATACCCTTCGTTAATTGATTTTGGTATTCTAAAATTGATGGTGATTTCATTTTTTTGTTCATACAATAATAAATCATTTACAATTGCTATTTTGACAGGGATTTGAGCATTTGGGATAAATTGTAATAGTTTCTGATTTAAATAAACCTCTGCTGAACCGCCAGTTCCCTGAAATTCAATATAGATTTTTTTACCTATTGATGCACTATCAATGTTAAAAGAGGTTTTTAAATTCAGATATGGACAACCTGTACAAAAAAATGGAATAGAAATATTTTCCCATTTTCCATTTTTAAATACTTGCCATGATTTTGGAATGATAGTATTTGTTTCTATTTTAGAAAGTGTATTTAATTTTTCTGAAGATTGTTCAAAAAAATAAAATTTAGCTTCCCGGGCTTTCAAAAATGATAAGAATAATAGGAAGCTAATTAAAAATATATTTAATTTAATTTTATAAATACGCACTGTTTAACTGTTTATTTTTAAATCAATGAATGAATTACAAAAGCGTGATCATATCACGTACAGCTTGCTCATAGCCGATCGCCAAGGCTTTATTAAATATGGGTTGACCCACAATAATATCTTCCAAATAATCGATTCCGGCCAGTTCCCGAATATTATCATAGCTAATATCACCTGAGATATTTACACCCATACCAATTTTGTTGGCAGCTAATGCAAATCCGGCAATTTCGTCTAAAAGAGCTAATTCTGAATCCATATCGGTTGCTGAATCCAGATGTGATGAATTAAGTTCTACGTAATCAAATTCAAGTTTGCCAGCCAGTTTGATTTGCTGAATATCTGGATCGATTAGAATTGAACTTAAAATATTGTTAGAACGCAATTCCGCTATGTAATTCTGTATTTGTGAGGCATATGTATCGAGATCCAGAGATGAGGGAGCTATGGTGGATACTTCACCAGGAGCCACAAAAGTAACCATATCTGGTTTAACGGTTAACAAATTCCGTATATTTTTTTCTGTTAAATTGGTACGTATATTGAGGTAAGATTTAACAACTTCCGGAAATAGACTTACATCTCTTTCATTTACCGTTTTTAAATCATCACGATAATAGCAAACGATGCTTTCTGCTCCGCCCAGTTCAGCCAAAACAACGATATGGACAGGGTCAGGATTTGTACTGCCTAATATATTTCTTATATATGCTACCGGATCAATATCCAGGGCTAATCTGTGCATTGCGCCTCCATATTCAATCAACTCATCAGTGATTATCCATTTATAAGTTATCTAAATGGATACACATAATATGTTTAATTTAATGCAAAGGTGTTTATAATAAAATTAAAATATTCATTTTTTCAGTAAAGTATTATATTAAATATCAGATTTATCTTCCCATCGTGTTATTTTCCAAATTTTGGTGGGTTTTTTGATGAAATAAAATAGTGCAATCCCGGTAATCGTAGAATATTCTTTAGCACCGTCTATTGTTAACTGAAAACTAGTTGATATTTCATAAAGAAGAGAATCTTCATCAAGATAACGCTCATATTCGGAGCGTCCCCATTCTAAATCCAAAGTCTGAAAAAATCTAAACATTTTGTTTGTCTTGCGAATATCTTCATCACGTCCCCATTTTAGATCAGTAACTGGATCAGTACTAAAATCCTTTGATAAAAATATAAAACTACTATCCAATAAATCACTATACACTAGTGAATCTTTAAAATTATATGCAAAACTAAAATTTGTCAGAACATCCTGAGGTGTCTTTTGTGCGGTAATTATTAATCCACCATTTAAATCACCATCAGCTAGTTCAGGGGAAAACGGATTGCAACTGAATACAATGATAACAACAGAAATGAAGATAAGAATTTTAAATCTATAATTTTCTATCATTATTTACCCAGATAGTTCTTTATTTTAAGATTAGTCCATGTTGCATTATAATCTTTATCAATTGCATTATCTTTCCAATAATAAATATACCAGAACTGGTCTATTTTCGATCTAAACAGTCTAAACTCCGTATTGCCCTTATATATTGTAGTTGAATCACCAGGATTTACCGTTAACACATATTGCATACTATTAGTAGTTACAGAATCACTTTCTGAACCCGGAACAACCGCTGGAACTGAATACTCCACAACATTAAAAGACAGGTTTAGGATAGGAAAATTTGCATTTGCACTGTTTACAAGATTGTTAAAATAGCTTTCTTCTTCCTGAATGGTCCAATTACTAATGAAATTTTCAATTAATGATGGTTCAGGTTCAAATGTGAAGGAATGTCCAACTGTTTCAGTTGCAAATACTTTTTTATATTCGTTAACATTTTTTTCTTTTATAGCCTTTATCAAATTATCCATAACTATTTTTGGAATAGTTGCATTGTCATAAATATTATTTCCAGATTCGGGTTTTTCGGGATCACGGGTAGAGAATGGATTTGTACACCAGTATATAACAATTATAAAAACTAAAAGAAAATTATGATATCTCATAAAAGATTATATTTACAAATTTGAACAAGCCGAAATTACAGTTTCTAAGCAAGTAAATCAACCAACAAACAGAATTTAAAACTTGTGCACAAAGTATAAGAAATATAAATTTACCTATTAATATTTAGCATTTACTTCGTAACATAAACGAATTGTGGAGTCCACTTTGTCAGTAAAGAATCGTATTGAAGAATTACAGGAATTAATTAACCAATTTGATTATGAATATTATACCCTTGCACAACCTACAATAAGTGATTATGAATATGATATGCTGATGAAAGAACTCGAGAAACTCGAGAAAAAACATCCTGAATTCATTACAGCTACATCACCAACTCAAAGAGTTTCCGGAGAACCTACAAAAGAATTTCCTACTGTTATTCACAAAACACCGATGTTGTCCCTTGCTAATACTTATAATGAGCAGGAAATTATTGAATTTGATAATCGTGTCCAATCAAGCTTAGGATCAGAAGCCAATGTTGAATATGTCGTCGAACCTAAAATTGATGGATTAGCTGTCAGCTTAATATATGAGAATGGTGTCTTTATGCGAGGAGCCAAGCGGGGAGATGGTATTCAAGGAGATGATGTTACCAATAATTTAAAAACAATCCATTCAATTCCACTAAAAATAAGTTCGAAAATTTCAATACCTGATGAGTTTGAGGTTCGTGGTGAAGTCTATTTACCAAAAGCCTCTTTCGCAGAAATAAATGAGGAACGAAGAAAAAACGATGAACAGGAATTTGCAAATCCACGTAATGCTGCTGCAGGTACCTTGAGTATGCACGATTCCAGTATTGTTGCTTCACGAAAACTTTTGATGTTTAGTTATTATTTTGCCTGTGAGGACAGCAAGTTCCAGTTTGATTCACATTATGAAAATCTTGAATACCTTAAAAAGATGCGATTTATGGTTAATCCAAATTACAAATTATGCAAATCAATTGAGGATATTCTCGCATATCTAAAAGAATGGGATACAAAACGCGATAGCTTACCCTATGAAATTGACGGGGCAGTAATTAAAGTAAATTCTATAGAACAGCAAAGAATGCTTGGTTCGACAGCTAAAAGCCCGCGATGGGCTATTTCTTATAAATTTAAAGCTCTTCAGGTTGAAACAAAAATTGATCAAATAACCTGGCAGGTGGGAAGAACGGGTATTGTAA
>JARRPN010000022.1:0-17314 GCA_037382875.1 Calditrichaceae bacterium
AACCTCTTCATCATTTTCAAAGGTTGGCATATGGGTGTATAATTCACCCACTTCACCTACTTCGCCGCCTGGATAAATAACTTCTATCGATTTTCCGGATGTTTTTCCTTTCAATAACTCATTGACCTGAATGGTTGTTTTGGTATAGATTCGGGTCTTATTTTCATTCCAGTTCGATTGTTTATGAGTTACTTTTCCAGTTACAATAATATCTGCTTTTTTTGTCAGCTTAGTTATTTTTTCCGGATTTTCTTTCGCTATAGCTGATACACTGTATATCATGCTAATAAGTATTAGAAACAATGTGATTTTATTTAGTTTGTTCATGATGATGCACTCCTTGCATAATGATAGTTGGGGACACATTTCCATTCGTTAATATACCAATTGTGGAGAGGTATTTTTAATTGACATAAAAACTCTGAATTTATGTTTTGGAATTGTTATTGGTTAATTATGATTGGAGGTAACGATAATAATTTCAACAATATTCCATAAATGTTTTTCGCTAATAAACCTTAGAATCAATAATGGATTTAGATATCAGAGGCAATAAAATTATATATTTTGACTTTTATCATTTATTTTACAAGAACTTATATTATCTTAAGCAGCAAAATTATTATTCCTTATTATTAATAAAATTGACAGAACCTGGCAGGGAAGACTATTAATACAAAATTTTGAAAACAGTTGTGTAAAAACCATAATAGGAGGCTGTTATGAGAATTTATCAACCAAAATTACAATTAAGTTTTCTGTTATTGATAATCTTTATCTTAACAATGAATGTATCGTTAGGTTTGTCGCAAAATTTAATTTTAAATCCGGGCTGTGAGGATTCATTAATTGCCGGTGAAATCCCGCATTGGACTGAAGTAATAGGCACGAACTGGACACAACGTGCCAACGGTAATCCGCCGACCTATGAAGGTGAAAACATGTTTTTCCCGGGAGTTGCTACATTAGCAGAACTTCAGCAGGATGTTGATTTATCTTCTATGGCTGAGAAGATTGACAGCAATGACCAAACCTTCCTCTTTGAAGGATATGTCAGAGCTTATGCACAGAATCCACCGGACGAATCAAGAATTGTCCTCGAATATCTGGATTCCCTTAAAACAACAAAACTGGATTCATTTGATTCGGGAAATTACTCCAATACCACTGAGTGGGTTAGAGTAGCCGATACCTGTTTAGCTCCGGCAGGTACAAGATTCCTACGGATTCGACTGATCAGTACACGGCACAATGGTCAAAATAATGACGGCTATTATGATGCCCTGTCATTGACCGTATTCACTCCCACCAGTTTAGAACAGGAAGAAAACAATTTACTAGCATCACCGTTGTTATATCAAAATTATCCTAATCCATTTAATCCTTCAACAAAGATTACCTATTCAATAGCAAAATCAAATTTAGTCATATTAAAAATATATAACAGTCTTGGAGAAGAAATTCAGACATTAGTAAATAAATATCAAAGAGCTGGAAACCATACTGTAAACTTCAATGTTCAAAACCTATCAAGTGGTATATATTTCTATAAATTGCAAGTCGGTAGTTCTTTTGAGAAAACGAGGAAAATGGTACTAATGCGTTGATAAAATGAATTTATTACTTATAAAATAAATAAACTGAACGCTAAACATGTCGATGATTTTCATATTAGAGAAATTATTCAGGAATGGTGACTTTTAACATGAGGATAATTATAAAATGATAATAGTTAGAAATCTGATAGCCATCTTATTATTAGGTACATCTCTTTATGGACAAATCGATTGGGCACAGATTACAATAGAATCAACAATGCAACGAAATGCAGTGAGATCATGGGCGTATCCCGATGGTTTTTATTCCTTCGGTCAATACCGAATTTATGAAGCTACAGGTAATGATAGCTATTTTCAATATATCAAGAACAACATAGATAACCATGTGGATCAAAATGGTATTATTGACACAGAAATAAGAAATCTCGATAATAGCCAACCCGGTCTTGTAACACTCTTATGTTATGTTGAGACAGGTGAGGAGAAATATAAACTTGCGGCTGATTCCATCCGTCAAATATATAACACTTATCCAAGAACATCGGATGGCGGTTTTTGGCATGGGATGGACAGGGAAGGGCAATTATGGCTGGATGGCGTTTATATGATACTGCCATTCCTGGCAAATTATGGCAAGGTATTTAACGATACAACTCTTTACACTGAAGTAGCTAATCAGATTATTATCTATGCAAGTCACTTGCAGGATAACAGTGGATTACTTTTTCATGCTTATGATGAAGACGGTTCCTCAAGCTGGGCAGATCCGGTGACACACCATTCGCCTTATTTCTGGGGAAGATCTATGGGATGGTTTGGTATGGCTATTGTAGAAATTCTGGAAGTTATTCCAGAAGCCCATCCTAAAAGACCTGAACTAATCGGGATTCTATCGGATTTAATCGAAGGACTCTCCACTGTCCAGGATGAAGAAACCGGACTATGGTATCAGGTTGTGGATAAGAGTGACAGCCTGGGAAATTGGCTGGAGAGCTCATGCTCGTGTATGTATTCCTATTTTACAGCCAGGGCTGTTGAAAAGGGATATGTTGACAGTGCATATCTGGATATGGCCTCAAGAGCCTATGAAGGCATTCTGCGTCAGAAGGTTTTTATCGATGCCGACAGTTTATTCAATTTAAAAGATATATCTCAGGGAACAGGTGTTAGCTCTGATTATTTGTACTATGTTAACCGAAGTAAAAATACCAATGATTTACACGGTTTAGGGGCATTTTTAATGATGTGCTGGGAGATAGAAAGAACCGGTGTTAAATTTCAGGAAAACCGGTTACCTGATGTCGCATTTATCAATCCAACCGATTCTTCCTACTATGTTCCGGGTTCAGATATTTT
This sequence comes from Calditrichaceae bacterium, assembly GCA_037382875.1. GTDB lineage: Bacteria > Calditrichota > Calditrichia > Calditrichales > Calditrichaceae > JAFGKZ01. The sequence continues at coordinate 2,916 of JARRPN010000022.1, forward strand.
ATTAGAGGTTCACAGTTTTGACATAGATGGAAATGTGGTTCAGGTTGAATTTTATGAAGGCGATAATAAATTATATACAGATACACAACCGCCATGGAATTTTACCTGGAATGACGTTCCTGAAGATGATTATATTCTTACAGCAGTAGCCATGGATGACAGTAATGCTACAACAGCATCATCCCCCATTCACATTTTTGTTACAAATGATTTAATTATATATGAAGCAGAAGAAGGTTTAATATCGAGCGGAAGTGTGGATAATAACCACCAGGGATATACTGGAACCGGCTTCGTAAATTTAGCAAACGAAACCGGCACTTATCTTGAATTAACATTGCCTATACCCCAAACCGGAAACTATGAAATGAGCTTTCGCTATGCAAATGGTACGCCTGATAACCGTCCCTGTGAAATCCGGTTAGACGGCACAGTGATATATGAACAGTTTGATTTTCTCTCCACAACGGAATGGACAAACTGGACTTATTCTGGGATCATTTCACTGGATTTAACAGCTGGCAGTCATACATTAAAGATCACTGGGGTGACTTCGAATAGTGCCCCCAATATTGATCATCTGAAATTGGTTTATCAAAATCCTGATAACATAGCTTATGATAAAACTGATGATTCCCCGTTGCAATTTGGTCTTAATCAGAATTATCCGAATCCTTTTAATCCGGAAACCAGTATCAGTTGGCAGTTACCAGCTAGCAGACATGTGGATATATCCATCTATAATATTCTCGGACTAAAAGTAGCAACACTATTATCAGAAAAGCAGGATGCAGGAAAACATAGTGTTAAATGGGATGCTTCAGATTTTTCAAGCGGTGTTTATTTCTACCGCATAAAAGCAGGGAATTTTGTACAAACCAAACGCATGTTGTTAATTAAATGATTTTTAATACTAAATAAGGCAGGTAAGCCTCGCCCGTCTTATTTGTAAAATCTTTTTAAATGGTTTGTAACCGCTGGTTTTGTTTATTAATTTATAACATCCGTCTGAGCTGAACCGGCTCGAGATATTCGACCGGTGGGTTGGTTGTTAAATAAACTTAGAAAAAATACCTGGCACGTTTTTGATTATTTAATCGCTGCATTTATATAGACTGATTATTAAAGACAGAATAAATGTTTTATCATAAATAACCATGAAGTGTTATGTGGATATTCTCCATATAATACTTTTGTAACGCATAATGGAACTGGTGGTTTTATGTATAAATATCTTGAAATTCTATCTATTCTTTTGATTTTATTATTTGGTTCCTGTAAAAAAGGTAAAAATATTTTAATATCTGATATGGGATATAAAAAACTCCAGATTACAACATCAAAAACAACATACTATTGGAATCAAAGTGAAGAGGATAGGATAATAGCTATACAAGGAGAACTTATAAACGAATCAACAATAACATATTATTCACGAGTTGGAGATTATTTTGGGGATTCAGAGTTGCTATTTTTTTCTGAAAATTCTGCAGGTAGATTAGAAACATATGATACATTGAAAAAAGAATGGATCAATAGTGGTTTATTAGGGCTGCTTATTGAAGGCATTGATAAGCAAAATAACACTGGCAATCGCCCAAGCCGATCTATTAGTTTCAGGGTGGCAAAGCTGTATTATGGTATAATAGGAAGATATGATAATGAAGAAAATGATTTTACTATTTACGATTCTGATTTTTTGTATAAACTGTTCAGATAAGGCAGTAGATAAGCCAATCGTTGAAAGTCAACAATCAATTGAACAACTAAATCAGCTGATGCTGGATCAGATGAATTCTAAACGGATTGTCATGTTCGGCGATGCCTACCACGGCCATGGATACTTTTACAGGAAAGTTACGGATTATATTAACTACTGGCTTGACAACGTAGAAGATGATACAAATGCAGCAAGAGCCTCTGATCCTCTTTTTTCTAAAATGGTTTTATTTTTAGAGTATGATGAAATTCAGGCGAACCTTATCAAGACGTATTTTAATTCCGGAGATATCGTACCTTATTTGACCCGCAACATCGAATTATCAGTAAAAACCGGCGGTTGGGAAAAGTTTACCACAGATAGAATAGAATTCTTATATAATTTAAAGAAGATATACGGGCGGATCGATAAAATTAACCAACGGTCTCCAGGAAAAAATATTGACTTTGAAATCCGCCATGCTGAAGAGGAACCTCCATATGCAGATAAACTCAATGATTTAAATTTTATGAAAAATGAATTTGCTCAGGCCAAATTTAAATGGTTCGCAAATGAGAGAGACCAATATAGTTCAAAAAATATTATAAATTTTATGGATGATAATCCGGAATATAAAGCCCTGGTTTTTTACGGGACTGCACATTTATTACGCGGTAAAAGAGAAAAAAAGGATTATTCTGTAAAAGAATCCATATTCAATTATTACCTGGCCCAATATCTCGATAATCACTTTGGACGAAATAATGTATCCATCTTTTTTACACAGAAATCCAGGAGAAACTCAGCAATTCATATAGATATATTAAAGACTGATAAAATAGGCTCGGATTATATTGTACACTGCAAACCAATTCCACTTTATCCATGTACATTATATTTCATTACATCAAAACGTATGATTCAGATAAATCATACGCTGCTGAAGAAACAATACCAAAGTATTGGGGAAAATGATAATAATATTGACATGAACTATGCGTCACAGTTTATAAGATATATTTGGCAATCATATCTTCATGATGATCCCGAATATAAACAGCAATTTGATTCATTGATGACACTTAGAAAAACACATGATTTGGAAACAGCGTTATCTATGATTATTAAAATGAGCGGTGACCTTCAGGATAACTTTGATGCAATTAAAAATATTAAAGAGATTGATAAATGGGCAATGTCGCCTGAATTAAATCAGGATAAATATTTTGCAGGTGAGTTACGAAATATACTTAATAATTTTCGTTTTCAATCTCACAGTAGTAGTGATTCTGTCCTTAACCTGAACAAGGTCTTTAATGAAAAAACCGGAATGGCCTCTATGAGTACGTATCAGAATATTACTGATATGAAGGATGATTTAATTGAATATTTTTTGATACAATTACTCTGGATTGGCACCGATGATGAAAAACAGAGAGCAGTTTCTTATTTGAAGCAGTCAACACATTTGGAATACAATACGGCTGAAGAATGGACTCGGTATTTATTAAATAAAATTAAAGAAACAAGATAATAAAAAAAGGGCAATTATTATTCCTGATTTGAAAGTCGGAACTGCTCACTTATATTAAAAGAGGGGCTAGGGATGGGGTCTTCATTTGGCATCCAGACTACTTCTCCAGCTTCCAGTGGAAGCCGGTAATCCAAGTATTTCGGGGCAGGGGATAAGCACCAGTTATCAAAGATTTAAAAGATAAGTCAAACGAGTCTTAACCAATCCATCCTTCAAGGAAAAATCATTGTTGTATAGTAAGAAACTTAAATCATATGGCGGCGTAGATTATGCTGTACAACTTGTAGAACGTTTTTCAAAGCAAAATATACAAAAATGTTAGGATCGCAAAAGTAAAAAAACAAATTGATAAGACTGGCTTATGATTTTCTCTGACCAATTTGAGGCAGTTGTTTATAGCATTTCAGGCCAATACTAATCGTATAATTGTAAAACGAACTTATGGAGATCAAAAATGCGACTGATATTAATCATTTTAATTCTGCTTTTAGCAAAGGTCACATTCTTATCCGCCCAGGACACCGACCTGAAAAAAATTTATACAGATATTACGACTGAAATCAACTCTGCATTACTCACTAGAAAATCATCAATTGAAATGTCGGGTTTTGTATCATATAATTACTATAAAACAAAATTTGATGATGGGGCTGAAAGGGAACATCATTTAGTACAAATAGATCCGGTCGTATCATATTTTGTTATAAATGATCTGTCTTTTGGAATTAATCTATCATATCAATATGAAAAGTCTGAAAATGAGGCGGGAAATGATCATGATACCATTGAACAGACGTTTATAGGACCAATCGGAAAATATTATTTTGGTGAAGAGGAATTTCGCCCATTCATATTTGCAGATTATCTATTTTTAAGCGGTGATAATTTTGATGGCGGTGAATTGGGATTTGGCGCGGGATTAATGTATCACCTTGCTGGAAATACCGGAATTAATCTTCAAGTTAAATATGGCCATATCTGGTCTAAAGAAAATAATGTTGATAGTCAGGATGCAATTTTCATCGGTATGGGTTTTTCACATTTTATCTTTTAAAACAAGGTGATATTGCCTGCTGACAATAAATCTTTTTTATATTCCACATTGCAATGTGCCTGTTACAACACAAAGATTTATCTTTCTATAATATACTCGGACAAATGGCGGCAACACCTGTATAGGATAGTCATAATTTTGGCTGATGCAATATGTAGAGTTTTGATAATCTCTTTATTTTATACCATTATCTATTCTACACCTAATTTTGTCGAAGACAAAAATGGCGAATTTACTGTAAAATTTAGCAATATGGATTAAAGAATGTGAATTAAGACATGACAACCATTCATAATGACAATGAATTCTTTCAAAGCGACATAAATATTCTTCATAGCGGGCGGAAGATTTTTCAAAATACTTTTAAAGTCTTTCATAGCATTGTGAAAGTTAATAAATAACATATGCAATCGATTCAGAGAAAAATTTATATTCTTCAGAACATAATTAAAGTCTTTCAAAGGATTTTGTAAATCATTCGAAGAACTTCTAAAATGGTTCACAGAGCTTTTTAGATTATGCAAGATACTGTTTAATTCTTTCAGAACGAAATTCGGATGATGCAAAATACATTTTAAATCATTCATAGTATGATAAAAGTCTTTCTTAATAGTATTTTGTTTATAAAATGTCTTTGTGGCCTGTCCGGTGGCCAGAAATGCCAGACAACCACGAAGGTGGTCCCTTGCAGGAAAAGTAAGGTAAATTAAAGAGCATTTTAAATGGATTGTAACCGCGAGTATTGTTTATTAAGATACAGCAATCAATGGTTTGAAACTTTACAGCATAGCGCTCTTTAAATATAATGGATTTTTTAAAGCATTTTGACTTCTTATAAATATTTGATTGTTATTTTTAATTAGGTTAGAGGTTTGATTGTATTCACTGTTTTGTAATTGTAAAAATTACAGATACATCGTTCGAATTATTACAGACTGTGATCATCCGGTCGAAATTTTGTTAGTGTAATGGATATTTTTATTATAATTTAATTACTAAACTTAATTTTAAATTTCAATTGTATAATTTTCATAAATTTTAGTAAGGACTTTTTTAGAAAATGTTAAAATTAATTTTTCGAAACATAATTTTCATTCTTTTACTCCTACTGGTCAATGAAAACTTGTATCCATCCTGGACAGAAATTGAAGAAGTCAGTGGAAGCAGTTGCATTTTACCTTTTGGTGACATCATTTTAGTAGGTAGTGATAATGGTATTTATCTTTCAACTGATGGTAGTTTAAGTTGGTCACATTACACTGTTGATACTTTATACCCGGCTATAACAGATTTAGCTAAAAACGATGATTATATTTTCGCTGGTACATTTAACGGTGTTTACGCATCTGCGGATACCGGGAAAACCTGGAACCATTTAGGCCCGGAGTTTTCAATATTATCGGTTTTTGCAAAAGATTCCATTGTACTGGCTTGCATCCATGGTGGCAGCTTGTTTCAATCGGAAAATAATGGACAAATTTGGACATGGATTGATGGAAACCATTTCTATTCTTACATTGTAACAGACAATAAAATTCTTGCAGGTACATTTACGGGAATATATGAGTCGTTTGATAACGGTTTAAGCTGGAAATTCGCAGACTTACCAAGTAAGATCACCACCTCCCTTGCCCAAAATGAACATAGCTTTTTCGCTACAAACTATACTTATGGGATATACCGCTCTGATGATTTTGGCGGCTCCTGGTCACAATCGAATTCAGGCATTCCTCTCAACCATCTTCATCCTTATTCAGTATATGCAAAAGATAGTTTGATTTTTATAGGATTAACATCAAATAAAATATATTTATCTATGGATAATGGATTAAATTGGCAGGATTTTAGTAACGGTCTTAATATTAATGAAGAGACCGATCATGTTAAATTTGCAGTAAGTGGTAATAGGATTTATGCAAGTTTTCTCTATAATAGTTTATGGTATTATGATTTGTCTCAAATTACAAATGTATCCGAATTAAATAATTCAATACCTGATGGATTCATTTTACAGCAAAACTATCCTAATCCGTTTAATCCAACAACAAAAATTAATTATAGCATACCAAATAATTGTCATGTAAAAATCACAGTTTATGATGTGACTGGCCGGGAAATATTAACGTTAGTCAACCGATATCAAAATTCCAATAAGTATTCAATTTCATTTGATGCATCGGGATTAGCTAGTGGAATTTATTTTTACAATATAAAAGCTGGGGATTTTGTACAGACCAAACGGATGTTATTAATTAAATAACTGCCCTTTTATAAAAAGTGATAAGGGACAGGCTTCACGATTTTAGTAAAATGTATTGCCAGCAGGTGGTCCAGAATCGACGGATTAGCTCTCTCTTATGCATGCAGTCAGACTGGCCTGACAAAGAAGGATTAGAACAATGTCCGGAATAATCTTAGATGGGAAGGCCCTATCACAACAAATCGAATATGAACTCAAAATTTGTATCCAACAAATCATAAAAAGATCCAACGGTAAAGTACCCACTTTAGCAACGATCTTGGTTGGGGATGATCCGGCTTCTGCAACCTATGTGAGAATGAAAGGCAATGCCTGTAGACGTGTGGGGATGAAGTCCCTAAAAGTTACGTTGTCGCAATCAACTACGACCGATGAACTCCTGAGTGAAATCGACAAGTTGAACAACAATCCTGATGTGCATGGAATTCTATTACAACATCCTGTACCATTGCAAATCAACGAGCGTAGCTGTTTTGATCGAATAAGTCTCGAAAAGGATGTGGATGGTGTAACCGTACTTGGTTTTGGGAAAATGGCGATGGGCGAACCAGCCTATGGATCAGCAACGCCAGTAGGTATTATGCGCCTATTGAACCATTATGAAATTCCAATCCAGGGCAAACATGCGGTTGTTATCGGTCGCAGTCCGATTCTTGGCAAACCAATTTCGATGATGTTGTTGAATGCCAATGCTACGATCACAATATGCCATTCCAAAACACGTGAATTGCATGAAGTAGTCAATAAAGCTGATATTGTGGTTGCAGCAGTAGGCAGACCTGAATTCATCAAGGGTGAATGGATAAAACCAGGGGCTGTTGTTGTTGACGCAGGATACCATCCGGGCAACGTAGGTGATATTGAGCTAGCTGCTGTCATCGACAAGTGTTCTGCCTATACCCCTGTTCCGGGTGGAGTTGGTCCAATGACTATCGCTACTCTCATTGCCCAAACGGTTGAAGCTGCGAAGAACAAAGCTTAATACGTATATGCATCCATCACAAAAGACCCCGGGCAGGCAGTCAGAATTTTGATCGATCCACTTCACTAAGTTTTTCTAATTTCTTTATTTTATGCCGTCTTTTTAAAACTTTTTAAACCGGTCTGGTAAAAAAGGTAAAACACAAATAAGCGAAACTTAGCGGTCCCCACGATATCCGGGATTTGGGAAAAAATGCAAATCTTTTTATATGCTTTGTAGCCGCCAGTTTTGTCCATTTAGTTATGTTGTATGCTCTTTCATAATAATATCTTGTAATTCTTTTATGTTACGGTTAACTTTGTTTCAATTGAAGGAATTTTTATGCATAGAAGAATAAATCGTTCACAAATAATTATAAGTAATGCCAGCCTACTTGAGAAAGATGATAAAAAATATTGGGCGAGGGCTGATGTAAAAGAAAAATTGCAGACTATTACCTACTTAAGAGAATGCTTTTATGGCCGCGAAGCAACTACCGGAAGACTTCAAAGATTTTATCAAGTTTTTAAACGAACATAAGGTTCGTTATCTATTAGTTGGTGGTTGGGCTGTTGGTATATATGGTAATCCCAGAGCCACAAAAGATATTGACTTTCTTATTTCTACAGATGATGAAAATATTGAAAACTTACTCAAGGCGCTAAAAGAATTTGGGACTCCAAAAGTTGACAAAAGTGTTTTCCAGGTAAAAGGTAATGTATTCCGAATAGGTAGATCTCCAATTCAAATTGATATAATAAATGAAGCATCAGGAATTTCTTTTGAAGACTGCTATAAAAGAAAAAATCCAATAAAAGTTGACGAGCTAGTTATTTCTGTAATTTCCAGGGAAGATCTGATTGAAAATAAGCGGGCTGCAGGAAGACATAGAGATTTAGCAGATATAGAAACGTTTGAATAATCTGAAGTTTATAATATTCTATTTTTTAAATGTTTATTAATTACACACTATAACCAATCACTCAAATCGGCCGATCGCATTCGTCTAAAAAACGCCGGGCAGGTTTTGGTTTTACACAAAGTGGATCAGTTTATGTTTTTAAAATGGCCGGCGGTGTATACGCTAGTCGTTATTTCAACTAAAAGTTAAATTAAAATTAATGTTTAATAAACCATAATTTTCTGTGTTCTCACTTCAATGTTGCTTTTTAGTTGAATGAAATAAATTCCCTTTGCTAAATCCAATCTTAACTTAAAAGGTTCACCAATATTCCTCTGGATATTTTTCCTAAATACTTTCTGTCCAAGTGTATTATAAATCACTATTTGATTATAATTAAAACCATCTGAGTTAATATGGATATTTCCCCGACTCGGATTAGGATAGATATATACAGAACGGCTGGTAGCGCTTGAATTTTCTGCCATAGAAATTGATGTTATCGACTTTTCTCCTTCAACCAGCATATAAACGACAGAGTATCCCGGTAGAGCCACCTTAATCGAACCACCTGTAATTTGCGTTGAATAAGCCGGAATGGAATTATAATCTTCCGGTCCACCGGCAACGCCATCAGGTCCCTGGCCATTTATGAATACTTTTCTTGAGAACGAACCATTATCATCGCCGCCTTTCAAAACATACCAGTAACAACGATCACCCAAATCATAATTTAGGAAATTCAAATCTATTGTTTTATCCGAATTTGCTCTGTTAACAATAATAATCCCTGCCTCGCCTGTACCGAAGGCAGATGCATATACCGTAGTTGTAGACCATCTGTCCAATCCTGAACTGCTGACCATTACATCACCGAAAGTACGCTGAAACCAGGTCATATGATAAAAAACAGGACGAGGTGCAAATAATTCAACATCGGGTTCACCTCCTGTAGAAAACATACCATGATCATCACCATCATCCCAACCATTAGCGATGTCCCATCTGGCAGTAAAACCGAGACCTTGCAAAATACTTTCACCCAAAATAAGTGCCGCATGCATGCCGTTGATGTGTGAAACCTGCTGCATTGAACCAACAGCGAAAATATTCCATTCATTTAAAACAATAGGTTTTGGAGAAAAACCCGCATCCGTTATATCCTTATTAACAGCATGAATAAAACCACCTATTTTTGAATATGATCCTAAGATTACCTGTGCAGAGGAATTTTCATCATAAGGTGTGAAATAGTTATGGATTACATAAAAGTCTGTTATATCACCAATTTGAGGAATCATGCCCTCATTCCAGTTTGTCTGGACGGCATCCCAGGAAGTTTCAGCTTCAAATGTTACTACTCCAATATAAATTTCATGGCCAATCTCGGCTGCCGCTGCTTTCATTGAATCGATAAATACTTTGACATGTTTTCCATAAAGGCTGCCGGAAATAATTTGTGGCTGGCCGTCCTGATTCAATGAAGTATCGATTTCATATCCGGCTTCCCAGTTACCAAAGTTCTCATTGCCAATTTCCCAAAACCGGGTACGCCCATTATCATACCTAACCCATTCAGCCGCCATATGTGCTGCATTGGCCACTGGATCAGCAGAAGTGCCATAGCGTGCATAGCCGTAATTTATAGTAATCAAGCCTTCACAATTAACGGAATCAAGAAACTGGTAATAGTTATCGAGAGACATTGTCCAGCTTTCTTCGTTACGACCGTACCACACATTTGATCCTGCCGGAATATCCTGTGGTGGATTTCCCGGGGCGCGATCCCAAAAAAACTCATCAGAAAGACTGCCGCCAGGGTAACGCCAAATATGTGGATTAAGATTTCTTATATTGTTTACCAGTGCAGGATTATTATGCATAATAGTAGAATAGACATTTGCATTTCCCGCATAGACATATTTGGACACCTTTGCTACCGTATCCGCTATGTCGATGGTGACCGACTCGCTGATATTGCCATCAGGGTACGTAGTATCAATAAATGCAGGTACAAGGAATGTTTTATTTTGCCAATCATTTAAGAAAAAGCCCTGTGGTTGAGTGTACACAATTCCAAATAATAAAAAAATAATGTAAAATATTTTCATAATAAACTCAGCTATTCTAAATGATAAATTAAAGAGTTAAAGAATCACTAGTAATATACAATAAATTTGGATATTATAATAAGTAAAAGCTTATCATTAGCTAATAATCTTTGAATCGTTGGATAAATATCCAACAACAGATTTATACTGAAATGTGCGTTGGTTTATGTAAATAAAATGGTCGGCGATATAGTATCCAGCAGATTCCTGCTTATTTCAAATCTAAAAAAATATTTGTTATATGCATTATGGATTTTATATGCATATATTTGCATAAAATTTAGATCCTGACAGAGTCCAATTCATTCCAAGGGGATTTTAGATGAAAAACCTGTTGGAAAACGGAACACACTGCCTCATTGTTCAGTCGGAATTTTCTGAATTCAGCTTCTGGAATTACGTTGATGTCTGTAAATTACTGGGTGCAAAATATCCCGCGGCGCCCCTGGGTTTAATGACTGCTGCGGCCCTGCTGCCTCAACAATGGGAATTTAAACTGGTCGATGCCAATGTGGAACCGCTATTAAATGAGCATTTTGAGTGGGCGGATATCGTTTGTACGGGGGGTATGCTGCCGCAGCAGCAAAGTATGCTTTCCATCATCGATAAGGCACACCAGTACCATCGTCCTGCGGTAGTGGGAGGCCCGGATCCTTCCTCTCAACCTAATTTGTATCAATCGGCTGATTACCTCGTATTGGGTGAAGGCGAAGTCACCATTCCCATGTTCATCCGCGATCTGGAAAAAGGCATTAAAAAAGGCGAATACATATCTGATGAAAAAGCAGATATGACCAATGCCGTCGTGCCCAGGTTCGATTTAATCCGCTTTAACGATTATATTCAGGTAGGGATTCAATATTCCCGGGGATGTCCCTTTAACTGTGAGTTCTGTGACATCATTGAACTTTACGGCAGGAAGCCCCGCACAAAAACCCCAGATCAAATTATTAAAGAACTGCAGGTCCTTTACGATCTCGGTTACCGCGGTCATATCGATTTTGTCGATGACAATTTTATCGGTAATAAAAAGAATGTCAAAACCGTGCTGCCTGCCATCCGGGAGTGGTCGGAAGCCCACGGTTTTCCCTACTATTTTTCAACGGAATCCTCCATCAACCTGGCGGACGATGAGATTCTTTTGCAAATGATGCGGGATGTGGATTTTCGATACGTTTTTATCGGAATTGAAAGCCCGGAAGATGATATACTAAAATCAACAAACAAAACAACCAATGTAAATAAATCGGTTATAGAGGCTGTTAAAAAGGTGACTTCTTATGGTATGGTTGTCAATGGCGGATTCATCATTGGTTTTGATAATGAAACAGATCGAACCGCTGATAACATGATACGATGTATCCAGGATTCGGGGATTTGCATGGCCATGCTGGGAAGGCTATATGCCTTGCCGACTACGCAATTAACAAGACGTCTAAAAAAAGAAGGCCGGTTATTTGAGGATGACTCACGGATTAGTGAAAACCATTCCGATATCGATCAAATGACCAGCGGATTAAATTTTATCACAGCACGTCCCAGGCTGGATGTATTAAGGGACTATAACCGTGTTGTTAAATATATCTATGAACCAAAACACTATTATGAGAGAGTTCTGTATACCGGACTCCATTTAAAACCGGATACTAAATACCGGCCTGCTTTAAATAAAATTTTGAAAAGTGCAAGGGCATTCTCAAAGCTTTTTGTAAAAATCGGATTAAATAGTACAACCGGGTGGCTCTACTGGAAAACTTTTTTTATTGTTCTATTCAAAAATCCGAAAGCTATTGAAATGACTGTTAATTTATCGGCCATGTTTATGCATTTTTATAAGCAGTCTAAATTTATTATTAATATTACAAACAGGGAAATCAGTGATATTGAAAACCGCGCAGAAGAAAAACACCATCAGTTACAATTACACTAGGTTAAATTATTTCCTATATAAAATTATTGTGATAATTGAACTATTCAGAACTTCGCAATAAATAAAACGCAGTAATATCATCCGATTGGGGGGTGCTGCCGGTAAAGTCATCAATATCTTTTATCAACTGGTCAATAAAGGCCTGCGCACGAAGACCCTGTCTGGCATTCTTTTTAACATATTTCTCAAATCCAATCACATCGTCAAATTCTTCTTCATTTTCATTCATTGCTTCGGTTACGCCGTCGGTATAAAGCACCAAGCGGTCACCGGGATTAATTACGGTGCTTTTGGATGTGTAAGGGAAGGGCAGTCCCATCATGCCCAGTGGAATGCCGCCGGTTTTTAATTCTTCTAAGGAATTCTTGCCCCGGATAATATAAGTGGGATTATGCCCGGCGTTCACCGCTTCCAGCTCGCCGGTTTTAGGATCAAGGATGGCAAAAAAAGCGGTGATGTATTTTTCAATCGTAGCCGCCTTAAAAATGACTACATTTAATTTCTGTACCAGATCGGTCAGTTTAAACGGACTGTCCAGGTAGGCATGCAGTGAAGCCTGCAGCGTACTCACCAGCAAACCTGCCGGAATCCCTTTGCCGGAAACATCGGCCATCACAAGGGCGTAACGGCCGTCTTTCAGGGCAAAGCAGTCATAATAATCGCCGCCGACTTGCTTGGATGCAATATTGATACCGGCCAGATCATAGCCTTCAATATCGGGTAGTTTTTCAGGGATGATGCGTTGCTGTATTGTCGCAGCTATTGTGACATCCTGTTCGATCCGTTGTTTTTCAAGGGCTTCTTCATGCAGAAAATGATTTTCCAGGGTCACATTCACCTGGCGGGCAAATGAATCGAGCAGCAGCTGATCGGTGTCGTCAAAAGCGATCAATCCACGCCGGCTTTCTTTATCAAATAATTTTAAACTGTAAGTTTTTCCGTGAAATTTAAATTTAGATGCAATCAGATGTCCGTTCTTTTCCAGCGTGCGTTCTTTAAATGTGGTCGGGAAATATATTTTATTCATCACCCGGTTTTTTTCTGTAACAACCAAAATACCCTTGGATGCATTGGTCAGTGAAATCACCCGGTTCAGAGCGAGTTCAAGTATACCACTGCCATGATCCAGCCGGGATATTTCGATACCGGTATCCACCAGGCTGTTTAACTGCAGTACGCGCTGATTGAGTGAAAATATCAGGTCCTTTTCTTTTTTCTTATTCAGATAGACTTGATAGGCATTATCCAGCAGGATGCCCAGCCGTTGAATGGTGATCTGGTCAAACTCATCGTAGGCTTTTTTACCCAGTTTCCGGCCAAGCATTAACGCAAAGGAAGAGCCGTCCACCATCGATAGCGTTAAAAACAAACAGGTATGCGCATCATCGAGATAATTGATTTTATCTTTTCTCAACCGGGTGCAGGCCTGGAAATCAAATGTATCATCCTTAATAAATAGCGGCTGCCAGTCATCATCATGTTTCTTGTTATAGTAGATATTGATTTTAGTGACCATTAAGTTGCCGCTAACAGTATGGAAAAAACTTTTTGCCAGTTCCTTCAAATTGCGTGCTTTGCTCAGCAGCTGAAAACTTTCCTGATAAGATGATACTTCAATCTGAAGTTTATCGATTAATTCACTCAACGGTAATGTCTTCCTATAATTTCAATATAGCCGGTTATTTTAACGTCTTAATGGCATCTTCAACTGTGGCTGCCTTTTCAGCAAAATTGAAAAGTCCCATAATAGTCAGCGTTTTTTCTATTGAAGAGTCCAGATTGGTAAAAACCATTTTTCCATCGACATCATTGAGTTTTTCAATAATCTCGATTAAAAATGAAATACCGATTGAATTGACGACTTTGGATTTGGCCAGATTAATAACCACTTTTTTAACGCCTTTATCAAAGTGTTTTTCAAATTCATCGGCTATCTTCTCACCCCCCTG
>JARRPN010000023.1:0-12704 GCA_037382875.1 Calditrichaceae bacterium
ACCGATGCGATCCATCTTGTTTACAAAGGCTAATCTTGGTACATGATATTTATCAGCCTGGCGCCATACGGTTTCGGATTGCGTCTCGACACCACCAACGGCACAGAATAAAGCAACCGCACCATCCAACACACGAAGTGATCTTTCAACTTCTACTGTAAAGTCAACATGGCCCGGCGTATCAATGATATTAATTTCATGTTTTTGCCATAAAATTGAAGTGGCCGCTGATGTAATCGTAATACCACGCTCTTTTTCCTGTTCCATCCAATCCATCGTTGCAGCGCCATCATGTACTTCACCCATACGATGCAAGCGACCGGAATAATATAGAATCCGCTCAGTTGTCGTCGTCTTACCTGCGTCGATATGGGCCATGATCCCAATATTTCTTAAGAAATTTTTATCTAACTTCTTTGCCATGCTGTACTATTTCTCTATGCTACCATCTGAAATGTGCAAAAGCTTTATTGGCTTCTGCCATTTTATGCGTATCTTCGCGTTTCTTAACCGAGCCACCTTCATTATTAAAAGCAGCCATAATTTCATTTGCCAAGCGTTCTGCCATAGTTCTTTCACTACGGGCTGTTGAATAGCGAATCAACCAACGAATCGCAAGTGCCTGTCGACGATTTGCACGCACTTCCACTGGAACCTGATAGGTTGCGCCACCGACTCGTCGTGATTTAACCTCCAGAATCGGAGCTACATTATCCATTGCTTTTTTAAACACATCAATGGGTACTTTTTTAGTTTTCGCTTCAACAATATCCAATGCATCATAAAAGATTTTTTCAGCAATACTCTTTTTGCCGTTGTACATCAAACCATTGATAAATTTTGCCACAACCTGATCCTTATATTTTGGATCCGGTAATATTATTCTCTTCTGAGGCCTTCTTCTTCTTGGCATTTTTTCTCCAAATCACCTGTTTTATTAAGCTTTTGGCTTTTTAGCACCATACTTTGATCTACCCTGACGACGATCTTCAACACCGCTTGTATCCAATGTACCACGAACGATATGATAACGAACGCCTGGTAAATCCTTAACACGACCACCGCGAATCAATACAATCGAGTGCTCCTGTAAATTATGTCCCTCACCCGGTATATAAGCTGTTACTTCAATACCATTTGTCAAACGAACACGAGCAACTTTACGCAGAGCCGAATTCGGTTTTTTAGGTGTTGTTGTGTATACTCTTGTACAAACACCACGCTTTTGCGGACAGCTGTTTAAAGCTGGCGCTTTGTTCTTTTTTATGACTACTTTTCGGCCTTTACGTATCAACTGATTTATCGTAGGCACCTCAAACCTCCAAAAAAGTGAAAGACAAATAATTTAATATAATATTATCTCTAATTCAAGTTTTAAATATAAATTTAATCAACCTCTACTTGTTCTTCGAACATCGTATCTTCGCCCTGTACTTCAGGCTCTTCTTCTTCAATTTCTACATCCATATCCAAATCATTATAGCGACTTAAACCTGTTCCAGCTGGAATTAAATGACCCATAATTACATTTTCTTTCAGGCCGATTAAATCATCTTCTTTACCAGATGTGGCTGCATCTGTAAGTACCTGTGTTGTTTCCTGGAACGACGCCGCAGAGATAAAGCTCTTTGTTGTTAATGCTGCCTGTGTAATTCCAAGCAGGATCGGACTGAATGTAGCCGGTTTTGTCATTCTCATTTTAACTGGTTTCTTTTTGGCTTTTTTCAGATCCTTATTCACAGCATCAACACTTTTCTTATCTGTAAGTGATCCTTCTCTGAATAGCGAATCGCCAGGATCGGTAACAACAATTTTATTGGCAATTTTTGCATTTTCTTCAAAGAAATCGACCTTATGAACCTGATCGCCCGGTAGAAAACTAGTGTCACCTGAATCTTCTACCTTAACCTTTTGAAGCATTTGTCTTACAATCACACCAATATGCTTATCATTGATTTTTCCTGTACTTTCCCGGGACCTTTAATTTTCAGAATATCGTCCGGTGAAATAGCACCGTCTGTTAAACGCTCACCAGCTTCAACAAAATCATTTTCATGGACAAGAATATGAACGCCATGAGCAACCTGATAACTCTTTGTTTCATGTTCAGATTCAATAATCAGCTCACGAACACCACGTTTTATAGATCCAAATTTAACAAAACCATCAATCTCACTTACAGTTGCCTTTGCTTTAGGCTGACGTGCTTCAAACAACTCAGCAACGCGAGGTAGACCACCCGTAATATCGCGAGTTTTTCCTATTTCACGCGGTATTTTTATAAGTAGATCACCGGCACTCACCTTATCACCATCACTGATCTGCAAGAACGACTTAACAGGTATAATGTATTGACCAAGATTGTTACCGTCTTTATCTACTACAAGAATGCGAGGGTTCAAATTTTTATTCTTAGATTCTATTACAACGCGTTGTTTTCTTCCGGTTTGTTCATCCAGCTCTTCACGGTATGTTATATTTTCAATAAGATCTTCAAATTTAACCACACCGGAATTATCTGTGATAATTACTGATGAATATGGATCCCAATCGAATAAGATTTCTCCGCGTTGAATTTTCTTTTTTTCATCAACACGCATAGTGGCGCCATAAGGTACATTATAGGTAGCAATGGTTCGATTGTCGTCATCCAGAACTTCAATTTTGCCATTCCGGGCGATGGTAACCACTTCACCTGCCACATTTGTAACAGATTTAACATTTTTCAATTTAACTTTACCATCCACTTTGCTTGCAATGTGTGATTCAGCGGCAATATGCGCTGCCGTACCACCAATGTGGAACGTACGCAATGTTAACTGTGTACCCGGCTCACCAATACTCTGTGCAGCCATAACACCAACTGCTTCACCAACACTTACTATATCACCAGTGGCCAAATTGCGACCGTAACAATAACAGCAAACACCCTGTCTTGCTTCACAAGTTAATTCGGTGCGTACTCTAACTATTTCAATGGAGGACTTTGTAATTTTATCAGCAATCTCTTCAGTGATCATATCACCACGCTTCGCCAAAGTCTCATTTGTAACATTATCTATAACATCAGCAGCCGCTACGCGACCCAGTACACGATCAGACAGCGGTTCAATAATTTCTTCACCCTCTTTAAGATCAGATACTTCCATACCCAAAATAGTACCACAATCAACCTGTGTTACAATAACATCCTGAGCAACATCAACCAATCGTCGGGTCAGATAACCAGCATCAGCTGTTTTCAATGCCGTATCCGCCAAACCTTTACGAGCACCATGTGTAGAAATGAAGTATTCAATCACTGACAATCCTTCAAGGAAGTTCGCTGTAATCGGGTTCTCAATAATTTCACCCGTTTGACCTGTCAATGATTTTTGTGGTTTAGCCATCAGACCACGCATACCAGCCAGCTGGCGAATCTGTTCTTTACTACCACGAGCACCAGAATCCGACATCATGTACAATGGATTGAAGCCTGCCCGATTGGTACGTAATTTTGTAAACATCGTCTCAGCAACATCAGCTGTAATACGTGTCCAGATATCTATAATTTTATTGTATCGTTCACCATCTGTGATAATACCGCGTTCATACTGGCTCTGGATCTCATCAACTTCTGCCTGCGCCCTTGCAACCATATTATTTTTGTCTTCCGAAACAACAATATCAGAAATCCCAACAGAGACCCCGGCCATCATGGCATGTTGAAAACCTAAATTTTTCAGATCATCTAAAAATTTAGCCGTAGTGCTATTGCCGGCCTGACGATAGCAATCAGAAATAATCTCTGTAATGGTCCGCTTGGAAAGCAGCTCATTAACATATCCGATTTCTTCCGGTACTATCTCATTAAATAAAACCCGGCCTGTTGTTGTCTCATGCAATTCACCATTTACACGCACTTGAATTTTTGCATGCAAACCAACTTTTCCGCTATTATGAGCTACAATCACTTCCATCGGATCCGAGAAAGCTGCACCTTCACCAATATCATTAGGAAGCATCTTGGTAAGATAGTAGCACCCCAGAACGATATCCTGACTCGGAACAGCAATCGGTTTACCACTGGAAGGTGATAAAATATTATGACTCGAAAGCATTAACAGTTTTGTTTCAGCCTGAGCTTCATACGATAATGGAATATGAACAGCCATCTGATCACCATCGAAGTCAGCGTTAAACGCCGCACAAACAAGCGGATGGATACGGATAGCTTTACCTTCGATCAGCACCGGCTGAAATGCCTGAATACCCAATCTATGCAAAGTTGGCGCACGATTTAATAATACCGGATGATCTTCAATAATTTCTTCAAGAATATCCCAGACCTCAGGTCCACGGCGCTCAACCAGCTTCTTTGCACTTTTTACTGTTTTAACAAAACGCCTCTCAACTAACTTGCGGATGATAAACGGTTTAAACAGCTCAATGGCCATATCTTTTGGCAAACCGCATTCATGTAGTTTTAATTCAGGACCCACCACAATTACAGATCGACCGGAATAGTCAACACGTTTACCGAGCAAATTCTGACGGAATCGGCCCTGTTTTCCTTTTAACATATCAGAAAGTGATTTCAGAGGACGATCGCCATCGGAACGCATAGCAGCCGTACGTTTTGAGTTGTCAAACAATGAATCGACCGCTTCCTGCAGCATACGTTTTTCATTGCGCAGAATTACTTCAGGCGCTTTGATTTCTAGCAATTTCTTCAAACGATTGTTTCTAATGATTACTCTACGATAAAGATCATTTAAATCGCTTGTTGCAAAACGACCGCCTTCCAATGGAACCAGTGGTCTTAATTCCGGTGGAATTACCGGAATCACATCAAGCACCATCCATTCAGGTTTATTTCGGTATTCGGTGGTTTTCTCACGAACACGGAATGCTTCAACCACTTTTAGGCGTTTTAAAGCTTCCAGTTTCTTCTGCTCGGAAGTTTCAGACTTAGCCGTTTTTCTCAGACTATATGCCTGATCTTCAATATCCATCATTCGCAATAAATGATGAATCGCTTCACCACCAATTTTGGCTATGAATTTTTCCGGATCATCATCAGCGAGTTCTTCGTTAAGATCCCCGGCAGCATCCATTTGATCAAAGTATTCCTCTTCATTGATCAGCTGTTTAATTTTCAGATCACTTTTGCCGGGATTAATAACTACATAATTTTCATAGTAAATCACCTTTTCGAGATCTTTTGGTGACATATCTAGTAAATAGCCAATTTTTGAAGGCAACGACCTGAAAAACCATATATGTACTATGGGCACAGCTAAAGAGATATGCCCCATCCGTTCCCGACGGACTTTTTTCTGAGTAACTTCCACACCGCATCGGTCACAAATAATACCTTTATAACGGATTCGTTTGTATTTACCACAATGGCATTCCCAGTCTTTTACCGGACCGAAAATCTTCTCACAAAACAATCCATCTTTTTCCGGTTTGAATGATCGATAATTAATAGTTTCGGGCTTTGTAACTTCACCGTGTGATTGATCCAAAATATCATTCGGCGAAGCAAGGCCAATAATGATTTTATTAAATCTGTTTGGTCCTCTTTTGATATTCAAGATATCAGCTCCTATTTATGAAATCATCAGGTTTGTTAATACCTGATAAATTTATTCTAATCTTACTTTTAAACCGAGTCCCTGTAATTCTCTTACAAGAACATTAAATGACTCCGGTGTACCGGCATCAGGCAGGTTTTCACCTTTTACGATAGCCTCGTACGTTTTAGAACGACCGGTTACGTCATCACTTTTTACGGTTAATATTTCCTGTAATGTGTACGCTGCACCGTATGCTTCCAGCGCCCATACTTCCATTTCACCAAATCGCTGACCACCGAACTGTGCTTTACCACCGAGTGGTTGCTGAGTGATTAATGAGTATGGTCCAATGGAGCGTGCATGAATTTTATCATCAACCAGATGGGACAGTTTAAGCATGTAAATGAAACCCACTGTAACATCCTGATCAAAATAAAGTCCTGAACGTCCATCACAGAGTCTTACTTTTCCGGATTGTGACAGATCAGCTTTTTCAAGCTCAGCTAAAATATCATCATACTTTGCCCCGTCAAAAACTGGTGTCGCATAATCTTTATTCAACCGGAATCCAGCCCAACCCAGGGTGGTTTCAAAAATCTGGCCAAGATTCATACGTGAAGGCACACCGAGCGGATTTAACACGATATCCACTGGAGTCCCGTCATCCAGGAATGGCATATCTTCCATGGGTACCACTTTGGATACCACACCTTTATTACCATGACGACCAGCCATCTTATCACCTACAGAAAGTTTTCTTTTTTCTGCAACATATACTTTGGCCAACTGTACAATTCCGGGCGGCAACTCATCACCAACCAGTATTTTGTGTTTTTCACGCTTCAGATCATTCTCTATATCCTGCATCACTTTACGATAATCTGAATAGAGTTGACGTACAAATTCATTCTTTTCATCTTCCTCAAACCAGGTCGTATTAATATCCAGGTTAGTTACATCAACTTTAGAAAATGTATCAGCAGCGATAACTGTTTTTGCTTTGATCGCCACTTTACCATCGACATATTTAATGCCGATCGTTTTCTTGCCTTTATATTTTGAAGAAAGATTTGAAGCTAGTTTCTGGATAACCAGTTTACGTTGCTGTTCTGAATCCATTTCCATTTTTTCAACTAACTTTTTCTCTTCCTTTTTATTTTGTCCATCCTTTTTCTTGCGTGAGAATAGGCGCGTTGCAACAACAACACCTTTCATTCCGGGAGGCGCTTTTAATGATGCATCTTTAACATCACCCGCCTTGGTTCCAAAGATAGCTTTTAACAGCTTTTCTTCAGGTGTTGGGTCGGTTTCACCCTTCGGCGTAACCTTACCAATAATTATATCTCCGGCATGAACTTCCGCACCCACTCGTATGATTCCCTGCTCGTTCAGATTTTTAGTTGCATCTTCACTTACATTAGGTATTTCACGGGTTAACTCTTCTTCACCGCGCTTGGTATCCCTAACCTGCAGTTCAAATTCCTGTACATGGATAGATGTGTAAACATCATCGCGGACAATACGCTCACTGACAATAATAGCATCTTCAAAGTTATAACCCATCCAGGGCATAAATGCTACCAGTACATTTTTACCAAGTGCTAAGTCACCACGATCGGTTGCACAGCCATCTGCTAAAATATCACCAGCTTTTACACGCTGGCCAACATCCACCAGTGGACGCTGGTTAATGCAGGTATCCTGATTGGTACGTCTGTATTTGATTAATTCATACTCAACCAGCTCACTCTGTTCAAGTAAACGATCTTTACCAACCAGTTTTTCTTTGCTCGGATCGCGTTTGATGATGATTTTATCCGAATCCACATACTCAATCACACCATTATGCTCAGATAGTAACAAAGTACCGGAATCGATTGCAACTCGGCGTTCCATTCCCGTACCCACAATTGGGGCATCGGGTGCCAACAGCGGCACTGCCTGCCGTTGCATATTGGACCCCATCAGAGCACGGTTAGCATCATCGTGTTCAAGAAACGGAATTAATGAAGCGGCCGGTGAAACAATTTGGTTGGTTGCAACATCCATAAAATCCAGTTCTTCCGGAGCAACAACCGGGAAATCACCTTTAAATCTCGCTTTGACGCGATCATTAACAAAGGTCCCCTTCTTATCCAACGGAGCATTTACCTGTGCGATAGTATAGCTATCTTCTTCCGTGGCCGAGAGATACTCGAAATCCATTGAAACTTTACCTTTATTGACCTTTCTATAAGGTGTTTCAATGAATCCAAAATCGTTGATACGAGCATGCACGCACATTGAAGAAATTAAACCAATATTCGGACCTTCAGGGGTCTCAACCGGACATAATCGTCCATAATGGGTATAGTGAACATCGCGAACCTCAAATCCAGCACGTTCACGCGTCAAACCACCAGGACCCAAAGCAGACAATCTCCTCTTATGTGTCAATTCAGCCAATGGATTTGTCTGATCCATAAATTGCGAAAGTTGTGAAGTTCCAAAAAAGGTATTGATCACCGAGGAAATGGTTCTTGCATTGACTAAATCCTGTGGCGTTAATTTATCTGAATCTCCAATATTCATGCGTTCTTTAATGGTTCGCGCCATACGTGAAAGCCCAACACTAAACTGTGCAGCTAATTGCTCACCTACTGTGCGCACTCTTCTGTTACCCAGATGATCAATATCATCTGTCGGCCGGATACCTTCACGCAATTCCATGAGATATTGGATGATGCTTTTGATATCATCCCTTGTTAAAACGGTTGTATCATAGGGTATATCCAGGTTTAACTTTTTATTGATGCGATAACGACCAACCGCTCCCATATCGTATCGTTTTTCATTAAAGAACATACGTTCGATAAGGCTTCTTGCCGTTTCGATATCAGGTGGTTCACCGGAACGCAGTTGTCGATAAATGGCTTCTATCGATTCAACATCATTTTTAGCGGTATCTTTTCGCAGTGTATTTAAAATGATATTTGGCGCATTCGGATCAGATGGCTTTACAATCTTAATCGTTTTAACTTTTAAAGATAAACACTGATCCAGTAAATCCTGCGTAATATCCTTACCCTGCTCTGCAATAACCTCACCGGTGGACTTATCGATAATATCCGCAGCAAGCATCTGACCTTCCAGCTTTGGAAACTGATCCAAAGCAATTTTCATATCCACACCCAAATTAAAGAGATCGATGATCTCTTCATTGTTAGAAAAGCCAATTGCCCGGAGCAGCATAGTTACCGGAAATTTTTTCTTACGATCTATATAAACATACATTACATCGTTTACATCCGTAGTAAATTCAACCCAGGATCCTCTAAATGGAATAATCCGGGCAGACTACAAGGGAGTTCCTTTCGGATGCAGTGCATCGGAAAAGAAAACACCTGGTGACCGATGTAACTGACTAACCACAACACGCTCAGCGCCATTAATAATAAAAGTACCACGGCTTGTCATTGCCGGCATGTTGCCAAGATACACATCTTGCTCAATGAACTCGGTGAAATTATCTGTTTCACCGGTAACATCCTTAATAGCAAGACGCATTTTTGCCTTGATGGGCACAGCAAAACTTACACCGCGCTCCTGGCATTCCCGAGTATTATACTTGGGTTTATCTATGTTATATTCAACATACTGCAATTCGAAGTTTCCCGCACTGTCCGTGATGGGAAAAATCGAATTAAATACCGACTGCAACCCCTTATCTTCCCGTTGTTCAGGTTGGACTTTTGCCTGCATAAAATCTTCAAACGATTTCGTCTGAATCTCAAGCAGATTGGGGTATTCCTTTACAGGCGGTATTCGCATAAAGAAATGACGATCTAATGGTTTTTTACCTTTCAAAGGTATTACCTCATTCTATTTATTAATGAATATTAAATTGACTTATTGAGTTACTTTAGCTCGACTACGCCGCCAACTTCCTCAATCTGTTTTTTAATATCATCAGCTTCAGCTTGTCCGACGCCTTCTTTAACAGTACCGGGTGCGCCATCAACCAAATCTTTAGCCTCTTTAAGACCTAAACCGGTAATCGCACGAACAACTTTGATTACCTGAATTTTCTTATCTCCAGCAGCTGTAAGTACAACATCAAATTCCGATTTTTCTTCAGCAGCAGCTTCAGCACCGCCACCAGCGGCAGGACCAGCTGCAACTGCAACCGGTGCAGCAGCTGTAACACCGAATTTTTCTTCTATATCCTTAATCAGTTCTGAAACTTCTAACATGTTTGCTTTTTCTAAATAAGCAAGCACATCATCTCTTTTTACTTCTGCCATTGTAAACCTCCACTATCAAATAAAGTTTAATGTTTTTCTATTTACTATTTTTAACGGACTCAAGAGTGCCGGCCAGTTTCTGCATAGGCGCTTGCAATGTTCCCAATAATTTTGTCAATGGTGCCTGAAGCAGTCCAACAAATTTAGCCAGCAACTCTTCTCTTGACGGTAAATCTGCAAGAGCCGCTGCTTTATCAGCTGTAAATATCTGGCCTTCCAGATATACAACCTTTAATTTTAATAATTCTTTATTCTTATTGTATTCTTTAATGATTTTAGCCGGGGCAACGGGATCATCATAACTGATAACAAATGCATTTACACCCGTAAGGTGTTCATCAAGATCACTAATATCAGCAGCCTGTAATGAACGTTTTGCCAACCGGTTCTTAAGCACCTTATACTCGATATTTTCATCTCTGAATTTTTTACGCATCTCAGTGATGGTAGGGACATCAATTCCGCTAAAATCCGTAAGATAAACACTTTTTGCAGATTTAAATTTATCGGTATATGCTTTTACAATATCAATTTTTTCCTGAGTAGCCATTATATAACCTCTATATTACTTAAATTGTATAAGCCGCAGAACTACGATCGACAAAAATTCCGGGACTCATTGTACTGGATATTGAAATTGATCTCAGATAAGTACCTTTTGACGAAGCTGGTTTCAGTTTTACAATTGCATTGATGAACGTCTTCACGTTTTCCACAATCTGATCTTCCTGAAACGACAATTTACCAATACCACTATGTATAATACCTGTTTTATCAACACGAAAATCAATTTTACCAGCTTTAATTTCCTTAACCGCCTCAACAATATTTGGTGTAACCGTACCGCTTTTCGGATTCGGCATCAAACCGCGTGTACCCAATACTTTACCAAGCCGGCCAACCATACTCATTACATCCGGGGAGGCAACAGCTACATCAAAATCCACCCAGCCTTGTTGGATTTTTTCAACATATTCTTCAAGACCCGCATAATCGGCACCAGCAGCAAGAGCTTCATCAACAGCTTCACCTTTGGCAAATACCATTACACGAATTGTTTTACCTGTTCCATGCGGCAGAGTAACCGTTCCCCGTACCATCTGGTCTGCATGACGCGGATTCACGCCAAGTCTCATTGCTATCTCAATGGTTTCATCGAATTTTGCAGCTTTAGATGATTTTAAAAACTTTACTGCATCTTCAACTGGATACTCCTGGGTACGATCAACCTTCGCAATGATCTCACGATAACGCTTGCTTCGCTTCATTCTAATCCCATCCATATATTTAAAAAATTATTCAACAACAATTCCCATGCTGCGCGCTGTTCCTTCTATGATGCGCATAGCTGAATCTATATTAGCAGCATTTAGATCCGGCATCTTCATTTCAGCAATCTTTTTTACCTGATCTTTCGTTACCTTACCAACCTTTTCAGTGTTTGGCACACCTGAGCCTTTTTCCAATTTGGCTTCTTTTAGAAGCAAGTCGGAAGCAGGAGGTGTTTTGGTGATATAACTGAAAGAACGATCGGCATATACCGTAATTTCCACCGGAATAATATAACCAGCCTTATCCTGTGTAGAAGCATTAAATGCTTTACAAAATTCCATAATATTAACGCCGTGCTGACCCAATGCAGGGCCAACCGGTGGTGACGGTTTAGCCTGTCCGGCAGGAATTTGAAGTTTAATTTTACCTATTTCCTTTTTAGCCATAGCTCACAACCTCTTAATTACTTTTCAAGCTCAACCTGAAGAAAATCTAATTCTACGGGTGTCGGCCTGCCAAAAATACTTATATTTACTTTTACTTTATTTTTTTCTTCATTTATCTCTTCAACAAAACCAGTAAAATCGTTAAAAGGACCGTCAATCACGCGGATAGGATCACCCACAGAATACGGAACGGATACCTTCCCCTTAACTTCGGTTTCACGACTTCTCTCAATTTTACCGAGAATACTATTCACCTCTGACTGGCGCAATGGAACCGGTTCATTTTTTGGACCTACAAAACTCACTACACCGGGTGCATTCACAATAACATGTTGTGTTTGATTATCCAGCATCATTTCAATCAGCATATATCCCGGAAAAAACACTTTATTCTTAACCCGTTTTTTACCATCCTTCATTTCGATGATATTCTCTGAAGGTATGATAATATGCCCCACTTTATTTTCAATATCCTGAAGCTTTATTTCATTTTCGATATGCGCCTTGACCCGTATCACTCACTTCATTGTCCTCGTTTTATGGGCTTTCTAATAAAAAATCTTTATTACATTGGATATGAGTAAATCCGATAAAAAAATAAATACCGTAAAAATAGCACTGACCAAAACAACAATCATAGTAGAATTCAAGAGCTCGTTATGCGTTGGCCATGTTACCTTTAACATCTCTCTTTTAACATCTTCCAAAAAAGTTTTCGTCTTTTTTATCATTTAATTCATTTCCTTTTCATAGCAAAAATGATCAAGCAGGCGTGGAGGGACTCGAACCCCCAACCCCTGGTTTTGGAGACCAGTGCTCTAGCCAATTGAGCTACACGCCTAAAAGAATTTTCGCTATTTGGTTTCTTTATGAACAGTACGGGAGTTACAACGCGGACAATATTTTTTATATTCGACCCGACCTGTATGAAGCCTTTTATTCTTAGTGAACGTGTAATTACGTTCCTTACATTTTGTACATTCTAATATTATATTATCTCTCACGAGTAATTACCTTTTTTAACCTATTCAATAATTTCCGCAACCACACCGGCGCCTACCGTACGACCACCTTCACGAATTGCAAAACGCAACTCCTTCTCCATGGCGATCTCTTTTAATAGGGTCACTTCTACTGTTACA
>JARRPN010000024.1:0-17687 GCA_037382875.1 Calditrichaceae bacterium
AATTTGTTCCAGTAAATTGTTGAAACTAATATTAACCGCCTTGGCTGATTTTGGTACCAAACTGGTGCCGGTCATTCCCGGATTGGTATTCACTTCCAGAATGTACGGTTCTCCTTTTTCCGTTAGGCGCAAGTCTACACGTGAATACCCCCGGCAACCTAATACCTGGTGCGCTTTTAAACTAATTTCCTGAATGTATTTTGTCAATTCCGGTTCAATATTGGCTGGTGCTTCATAACTACTCATACCACCTGTATATTTACATTCATAATCATACAGACCATGTTTAGGTTTAATTTCCACAATGGATAAGTAGCGATTGCCTAAAATAGCCACTGTAATTTCCCGACCGGGTATAAACTCTTCTATAATCAGCTTTGAACTGAATTTAAAAGCATCTTCAATGGCGCTGCGTAATTCACTTTGTTTTTCAACTACATGCAAGCCGATGGTAGAACCCTGATCATTCGGTTTAACAATCAAAGGATAACCTATACTTTCAGGTATATCCGATATTTTAGAATTTTTCGTAAATACAATACCTTTAGGTACAGGCAATTGGTTTGACTCAAAAAAGAATTTTGTCAGATCCTTTTCCATAGCAATCATGCTGGCAATACGACCTGATCCGGAATATGGAATTTCACTGGCATCCAACATACCCTGAATGATACCATTCTCACCATTACCGCCATGTAATGCGTTAAAGACCGCATCCACTTTCAATCGTTTGATAATCAAAATATTTTTAGTATATAGACTTCCACGATGAAGAGGCAATGTTGCCGTATCCGGATATTCGATACCAATCCAGTGTTTATCGGTCTGGTTCAATTCAGTTTGTTCTGTCTTGGTGGCTGATGGATCTATTTTTATAATTTCATGTCCGTTCTCTGTTAAAGCTTTAGCAACCTGATCTCCACTGACCAGTGAAACTTCGCGCTCAGAGGAATCACCACCCATTAATACGACAATTTTCATTTAGTTTTTCCAATCTTCATAGTCTGCTTCAAGAATGCTTCAACACGTTCCTTGCCTACAACTGTAATAACAGCCGGTAACTCAGGCCCGGCAACTTGACCGGTAATAGCTGCTCGTACCGGCATCCAGAGATCTTTACCTTTAATGCCCGTTTCTTTTTGAACATTTTTCATTAGTTCTTTAAAATTATCCAGAGTGAGATCGCTGAATTTTTTTAAATGTTCCTGCATTTTCTCAAAGATAGTTATGCTTTTCTCTTTTTTAATCCATTCCAAAGCATCATCTGTGTAATCTAATTCTTCTTTAAAAAATATTGATACAGTATCAGCAAGTTCATCAAATCGGTTTAAATGATTTCTGACGGACAGAAGAATGAGTTTATCTTTTTCCTGGTCACCACTTTCCAGGTTAAGTTTAGTCAACCAGTTCCTGCCCATTTCAAGGTATTCATCTTCACTCATCTGACGTACATACTGGCCATTCATCCAATTGAGTTTATTCAGGTCGAAAACTGCACCAGCCTTGGTTACACGTTCCAGACTAAAAGATTCACAAAGCTCTGAGAGAGAAAATATTTCCTGGTCATCCCCTTTATTCCATCCCAGAAGAGCAACAAAATTGACCAATGCTTGGGGCAAGATACCTTTGTCACGATAATCTTCAACCGCTACATCCCCCTGACGTTTGCTTAACTTTGAGCGATCCGCATTCAGCAGAAGAGGTAGATGGGCAAATAGTGGAATTTTCCAGTCAAACATATTATAAAGTAGAATGTGTTTCGGAGTACTTGGCAGCCATTCTTCACCTCGAATGACATGACTGATTCCCATAAGATAGTCATCTACTACGTTGGCAAAATGATAGGTCGGAAAACCATCACTCTTGATAAGCACTTGATCATCTAACACATCGGTTTGAAATGAGACTTTTCCCCGTACTATATCATCAACGATAATTGTCTCCCCTACGGGAATTTTCATGCGAATAACATGCGCCTCATTATTCATCCTCTTTCTAGCCTCGTCCGGAACAATAGAACGGCACATTCCATCATATCGGGCATCTTCCCCTCGCGCCAATTGGTCCGAACGCATTTTGTCCAACCGTTCACTGCTGCAGAAACAGGGATAAGCATCACCTTTATCCATCAATATCTGAATATGTTTCTGATAGATTCCAAGCCGTTTGGATTGATAGTAACTATCGGAACCATTTTCCTTTTCCGGGCCTTCATCGTAATCCAAACCAGCCCACTTTAGCATATTTAACAAATTATCAACAGCGCCTTCAACAAAACGGTCCTGATCTGTATCCTCTATTCTTAAAATAAATTTCCCATTGTTATGTCTTGCAAATAGATAATTATAAAGAGCAGTTCTTAAACTGCCTACATGTACATATCCTGTTGGACTTGGAGCAAAACGTACTGTGACATCTGATGTATTCATATTTTTTACTAATTGATTAAACTGACTTTTTCTTTCGATATCTTTTTATCAAAATATAAGTGACTATGGCTATAACAGTTAATGCGATCACTATTTTATTATAACGGCTTACTATTTCTGTAATCATCCCCCAATTTACACCCAGCAAATATCCGACATAGATGAGTAAACCATTCCAAATCAGTGCACTAATCAAACCTAGTATAATTACTTTATACCACTCCAGATGGAAAAATCCAGCAAATAAAGCGATAACACTACGTGTTCCGCTCAAAAATCGATTAGCTAATATAACCCAGTAGCCATATTTTATAAACCATTTTTCAACACGATCAAACATTTCTTCACTAAATATTTTTGCTTTGAATTTTGACTGAACAAAGGAACGCCCAAACTTTAATCCAAAATAATACATTATAAAAAAACCAACCAGGCTGCCTGTACTTGTTGAAAGATAGACACCCCAAAATCCCAGATTACCTTGTGTAATTAAATAGGCCCCGATCACCGTAACCGTATCACCTGGAATTGGCGGAAATACATTTTCAATAATAGCGCTCAAAAACAACACAGCATATGCCATTACTGGGTTTATTTGCTGAAGCAGCTGATTGATGTATTCTAACATAGGCTGTTTATATTTCTAGGATCGTTTCGTTAATAATGTAATTGCCGTTATATGTATTTTGTAATCTTTTGTATTTTCATCATGGGAATTGAAAACAAATTTAATATTCAATTGGTCCGGTTTTAAATAGAGTGACGAAATTAATGTTGAAAGTATTTTAGTTCGTTTGCCAACAATCCTTTGATCCGGTACTGTAATCGTAACATCAATATTCTCAATAACCCATCCCAGGTAATGAATTTCTCTTTCTATTTCCCTAAGAATATCCGGATCATTTATCTTATTTTTATCCTTATAATTATAAAGACCACCCAAACATGCTGCACCAAGAAGTGAATCGGCAATACCATGGATCAATATATCATTGAAATCATTAGGACTATTTTTATCATCGGTAGAAAAAAGAATTCCTCCTAGATAAAAGGAGGAATCTTTCTTAAAACATAGATCGTATTGACCAAAGCCTATACGCAAATCATTCTCCCGCTCAGCAACTGCACTTAGCTAATAAACATGGCATCGCCATAGCTATAAAAACGGTAACCGTTGTCAATAGCTTCCTGGTAGGCTTTTAGCATAGTATCTTTTCCCGCCATAGCACAGGTTAACAGAAATAAAGTAGATCCTGATAAATGAAAATTAGTGATTAAGGAATCCGCTATTTTAAGTTGATAGGGTGGATAAATAAATTTATCTGTCCATCCCGATCCAGGTTTAACCATATTATCGGCATTGGCTGCTGTTTCCAGTGCTCTGACTGTTGTAGTTCCAACTGCAACGATTCGCCCACCATTTTGCTTGATTTGATTAATCTGTTCAGCTGATTCATCCGATATTTCATAAAATTCCGAATCCATCTGATGACGTGATAGATCTTCCACTTTAATAGGGCGGAATGTTCCAAGTCCAACATGCAGTACAACTGGAATAATTTTGATACCTTTACTTGCAATCTTATCCAAAAGATCTTTGGTGAAATGAAGACCGGCTGTAGGTGCAGCTACAGCGCCTACTTTTTTAGCGTAGACGGTCTGGTATTTTACACGATCAATCTCTTCTGGCTCACGATTGATATAAGGTGGTAATGGCGATTTACCCACGGTATCAATTAATTCGAAAAAATCTTTGCCGTTATAATCAAATTTAACAACTCGACCACCGGATACGGTATTGTCAATAACATCACAACCAAAATCATCCGAAATCTGAATACGATTACCGACCCTGACTTTACGCGCTGGTTTAACCATAACCTCCCACATGGTTTCTTCCAGTTGTCGTAACAATAATAATTCTACCCGTGCATCGGTTTTTTCTTTGATTCCAAACAATCGAGCCGGAAACACTTTGGTTTCATTGATGATCAGGGCATCACCTTCATTAAGATAATCACAAATATCATGAAATATCTTGTGATCAAAACTATCTGCTTTCCGGTCAATTACCATTAATCTAGATTCGTCCCTTTTATCCACAGGATACTGAGCGATTAATTGATCCGGTACTTCAAAAGAAAATTCTGAAAGTTTCATCTTTACTCCTACTACATTTATCCCTAAAACAGAGAAGTCTGGCGCTTTGGATTATCCGGTTTCATATTCAAATGTTCATAAGCCAGGGCAGTAACAGTACGTCCACGCGGCGTCCTCTTGATTAATCCCTGTTGAATTAAATATGGCTCATAAACTTCTTCAATAGTCTCACTCTCTTCACCCACTGCAACAGCAATCGTACCTATACCCACTGGCCCCCCCTGGTACTTATCTATGATTGTCTGCAGTATCCGGATATCCATGTCATCGAGACCTTTCTCATCGACTTCCAGGCGCTCCAGCGCCATTTGCGCAACTTCCTTTGTTATTTTATTATCAGCAACAACCTGGGCAAAATCCCGGGTTCTTCTCAATAATCGATTAGCGATACGCGGTGTACCACGTGAACGCTTAGCCAACTCATGGGCTCCATCATCATCGATTTTTATATTTAATATTTTGGCTGAACGAACTATAATATAAAAAAGTTCATCAGGTAAATAATAATCTAATCTTAATACTACACCAAACCTGGCCCGCATTGGCGATGTAAGCAATCCGGCACGCGTGGTCGCCCCAACCAGTGTAAAGGGCATTAAATTTAACTGTAATGACCGGGCATTGGGACCTTTATCAATCAATATCGAAATATTAAAATCTTCCATTGCAGAATATAAATATTCTTCAACCACACTGTTTACACGATGGATTTCATCGATAAATAAAACATCGTTTTCCTGAAGGTTGGTTAATAATCCCGCCAGATCACCTGCCCTTTCCATCACAGGTCCCGATGTTGTTTTTATCCCGACATTTAATTCTTTACTTAGAATCATCGCCAGAGTGGTTTTACCCAATCCCGGCGGCCCATATAATAATACATGATCCAGAGCTTCTGAGCGCTGTTTAGTCGCTTCTATAAATACAGATAAATTTTCTTTTACTTTTTTCTGACCAATAAACTCGCTTAATTTCTGTGGACGAAGACTCAGCTCGATTTCTAGATCTTCATCTATTCTTCCTGGTCTGACAACATCACTCATTTATATGGCCTGAAGTGCTTGTTTAATTATTTCTTCTACAGTAAGAGACTGTCCAGCCTGCTGAACTTTTCTGATTGCCTTTTCTGCCTGTGATCTTCTGTAACCCAGTGAAAGTAATGCCATTAAAACTTCTTCCCCGCTAACGCCAAGGTTCTGCTTACTCTCTTCATCTTCACTACTTTGTTCAACAAAGATTGATTTTAATTTATCTTTCAGTTCAACTATCAACCGTTGTGCTGTCTTTTTTCCAATTCCGGATATGGAAGATAAGGTTGCTTCGTCTTCACTCCGGATAGCTCTCACCAGTTTTTCAGCTGACATACCGGATAAAACTGTTTGCGCCAGCTTGGGACCAATCCCTGAAATACTAAGTAAACCCGTGAACAAATCACGCTCAATATCATCAGAAAATCCATAAAACTGAAACATATCTTCACGTACATGCAAATATGTTTTTAATTCAACTTAAGAATCCTGTTCCGGCAATTTCTGATAAGTTGAAAGACTTATTTTTAAAGCATAGCCCAACCCATTGACATCAACGACAGCCAATGTCGGTCGTTTAGTGACCAGACGCCCTCTTATATATTCTAACATGCACTACTATTATTCTATGAGACGATTATATTTTAATTTATGCCAATGACAAAGTGCTATCGCAAGAGCGTCTGATGCATCATCCGGCTGAATATCTTCACGAACACCTAAAAGTTGTTTCACCATATAATGCACCTGCTCTTTAGCAGCACCCCCATTACCAACAACCGATTGTTTAACTTCTCGGGGTGAATATTCAGCAATTTCACATTCGTTATTCATTCCAACTGTTAAAATAGCACCCCTTGCATGTCCCATTATAATGGCTGTCTTTACATTCTCCGAATAAAAAATATTTTCAACAACCATGATATCGGGACTGACTTCCTTTATAATTTTTTCTAATCCTGAATAAATTTGATGGAGACGTTCGGCTAAACTGTTTTTCGCATTTGTATGAATATGTCCATAAGTAAATAGTTTAGGCTGATTGTTTTCAGCTACGTTTATAACGCCATAACCCGTATTCTTAATACCAGGATCAATACCAAGAATGGCTAATGAGGGCATTTACTCCCCATAAATCCGCTCCAATTCAGTATCATCTATATCAAAATTTGCGTACACATTCTGAACATCATCATGCTCATCCAGTGCATCTATTAATTTCATCAACTGCTCAGCTGATTTACCTTCCAGCTTAACATAATTCTGCGGAATCATAGTCAATTCTGCACTGTCTATAAGCACACTCTTTTCTTCCAGGGTTGTACGAACTGCCTGAAAATCTTCAAAAGTAGTATAAATTTCATACACTTCGTCTTCAGAAGAAATATCTTCAGCACCACATTCTAATGCGACTTCCATTAATTCATCTTCTGTATATTTATCTTTTGGAACCCGGATTAGTCCTTTCTTTTCGAACATCCATGCCACGCTGCCTGATTCACCCAGGTTGCCATTAAAACGACTAAGCAAATGTCTGACTTCAGCTACGGTTCGATTTTTGTTATCAGTAACCACCTCGATAAAAAGTGCGACGCCTTCAGGACCATAGCCCTCATAACTTACATCTTCATATACTACGCCAGGTAATTCTCCGGTACCTTTTTTAACCGCATTATCAATATTTTTTGCCGGCATATTAGCTGCTTTAGCAGCAGCAAGGGCCGTACGAAGTCTTGGATTTGAATCCGGATCAGCACCACCCATGCGTGCGGATACCGTTAATTCCTTAATAATTTTTGTAAATATTCTGCCCTTAGCAGCATCGACTTTTGCTTTTTTATGCTTAATAGAATGCCATTTAGAATGACCTGACATATAGGAACTCCCATTAGTGAAAGGTAGTGAATTTAATGAATTTAACGCGCCTTTTCAAAAGTTTTTAAGTTTTATTTACTGCGTATTTCAGGTGGGAGTATTGTTAAAATAAAATCTTTTTTAAAGCAGTTGTCAGAAAATAATTTCTTCTCTTAATATAGTCTCGATCTAAAATATTCTATAGTTTTAGGCAGTCCTTCTGCAAGTTGAATCTGGGGCTGCCATTTGAGTTTTTCTTTGGCAAGACTGATGTCCGGCTGTCTCTGGGTAGGATCATCCTGTGGCAACGGCAGGTGAATTATTTTTGATTTTGAATTTGTCAGTTTAATTACTTTTTGTGCTAGTTCAATAATAGTAAACTCATTGGGATTTCCTATATTGACCGGTCCAATAAAATTATCAGTATTCATCATTGCAATAATTCCATTGAGTAAATCATCAATATATTGGAATGAACGCGTCTGGCCGCCATCACCGTAAATAGTTATATCCTGGTTCTTAATTGCTTGTAAAATAAAATTACTAACAACTCGACCATCGTTCTCTGCCATCTTTGGTCCATATGTATTAAAAATACGTACGATTTTAATATCCACTTTATTCTGGCGATGATAATCCATCATTAAAGTTTCTGCTACTCTTTTACCTTCATCATAGCAACTTCGAATACCAATCGGATTTACATGCCCCCAATAGGATTCCTTCTGCGGATGCACTTTGGGATCGCCATATACTTCCGAAGTACTGGCAAGAAGAATTCGTGCATGAACACGTTTTGCCAGACCGAGCATATTAATGGTGCCCATCACATTGGTTTTAATCGTTTTAACTGCGTTGTACTGATAATGCACAGGTGACGCCGGACAGGCCAAGTGATAGATCTGATCTACTTCAAGCAAAATGCCTTCTGTAATATCGTGACGTATCAATTCAAATCGATGATTATCCATCAAGTCGATGATGTTATCTTTACTACCGGTAAAAAAATTATCAAGACATATAACATCATGATTTTGTTTTAATAACTTTTCACATAAATGTGAACCTATAAATCCAGCACCACCAGTAACCAATATGCGCATTTTGGCTCCTTTAATAGCTCAAATAAAAATAATAGAATGATTCGAATTTAGACCGCCCTAGTATTAAAATCAAGCGATGTCTAGTTTGTCAACTATTGTATGAATTTGCTATTTAGGTTAAAATCAACGGATTAGAATTATTTTTTTAACAATACTATGATGTAAACTTTCGATTCGTGCAAAATAAATGCCCGATGCTACCAAATTATTGATTGAATTCTTTCCCTGCCATTGCCATTTTGTAGGTTGATTAGCTGATGCCCTAATCAATATTTTTTTAATTGCTTGTCCGTTAATATTATAAATAATGATGTCAACCTCTGAAGTAAAATTTGTCGTTACAAAAAATGTTGTGGCCGGATTTGCCGGATTGGGATAGATTTTGACATCCAATGTTTCATCTTCAGGAAATAACGGATTGTCTACAATCTCAGTAGCATTCGCATCAAAAATTCTAAAATCATCAAGGTACCAACCAGATGCGCTTTTTTGTTCATCAACTCCCAGATCAAACCGGAATTTGACAAATGGCCAGTTCTTGAACTGTGATAAATTGAAAGTAATTTTATCCCAACCACCAGAGTTACCTGAATAGACCGGTTCTCCTGCCAGAGGATTATTAAATTCATCTGTCAAGCTCTCTACTGGATAATCAGGATTTGGGTGCAACAACTTCCAGTTTTGACCATATTCATCTGAGATTTTGATATTTGCACCATCGTAACCATTCTCGATATCAAACCAGTGATAAATTTCCAATGCAGGTATTGCCATATTTTGCAAGGAAAATATATTTGTTTCAAGGGAATGTATTCTTAAACCTGATGAATAATTTCCGGCGGGATTGGTTGCCCAGGCAAAACTTCCTGAATAGGCTCCATTAGGACCAGAGGATATACTATTAATCTGCCAATCCCCGCTACTATTAAAATTTGAGTTCCCGGATTCAAAATCTGTAAAATAATCATTAACTCCTGGCAAAAGTTGAATTCCATCCAAATTAAGACTGCTACCATTTTCTAGAAAAGTATCAATAAATGTTGTTTTATAATCAAATTTAGAAACAAATATCTTAATATTGCCCGGGATTAAAGTGTCAATTTGAAAAAAATTATCACCTCTTAAAGTATCAGATTTCATCTGACAGAAAACAATCGATTCAGACCAGTTGCCGCTATCCATAACATTTAGTGATCCAGTAATATAGCCGGGAATAATTTTAACAAGTTTAAAATCCAGAGTTTTATCCTCAAACAGGTCAATCTGAAACTCCTGGTCAAAATAATTCTGAAATTTTGATACTATATAATATTTACCTACAGGCAGTTTTTTTAAGTAGTCACCTGTCGTGTTTGTTATAATTGAATCTTTAAGTAAAGAATTTTGATAAAAGTTCTCATTAGAAAGTGAATCCGATAGATGACCGGATAATGTATAATATATTACGGGCTTGAGCATGACATTGAGATTGGTAGTCATACCTGAATCAACAACAACATCATTAACCAGCTCAGGATAATAGCCATCAACATCAAATAGAAACTGATAGGTCCCGGGTTCAAGTAATCGATAATAATCCCCAAGATCTGGATCTGTATGAACCGATTTTCCAATCTCACTAACTTTTACTTCTGCTGATATTGCTTCATTGGTCAAGCTATCCGTAATGATACCGTGCACTCCGCTATTCACCTGTTCTATCAGATTCAGCATAGATTCACGATTCATATCCCAGTAATACAATAGAGAGTCAGCATGGGGCATTTTTTGTTCTGATAATTCAATGGTTAAATCCATACAGCTCAGGTAATGATAGTTCCAATCCATCATCCCATTAGTCACCTGATACCACTGTGCGCCATTAATAATACCTTTGGAAAAATACTCGCTGTTATAAATATCCAAATTTTCTTTTGCATAGGCTAATGCTAATCGAATAAATGTCTCATCATCTGGGGTAGCAGCATAGTCAGAACTACCATCAAAATTATAATCCCATGGATAGTTTATAACGAGTGCACCACTATGAAAATTAGCAGAGAGGACAAAATTATGATTCTGAGACCAGTTGATCATATTGATTGTCTCAGCCTGCAAACTATCCGGCTCTTTTGCAGTATCACGATCCGGAAAGTTACGATTTAAGTCAATATTGTTTATATTTCGACGCTGAAGGATCTGACTTCCGTCGAAATTCATGTTGGGCATTATCCAGAGTTCATTATTATTAATCAACTGTTGTACTCGACCATCCGAATCATAATTTTCTAAAAGATATTCAGTAAAAATCAACATTATTTCCTGTGTGATTAGCTCATCACCATGCATATTAGCCACATATTTAATCTCAGGTTCAACTTCTTCAATTTTGGGATTGTCTGTGATACAAATTGCCCACATTTCCCTGCCTTCAACCGTCTGGCCAATACTTATTAATTTACTAATATTAGGATATTCATTTTGTAAACTATCTAAAATAAATGTGACCGCATCGTAATTGTGATAACT
This sequence comes from Calditrichaceae bacterium, assembly GCA_037382875.1. Classification (GTDB taxonomy): domain Bacteria; phylum Calditrichota; class Calditrichia; order Calditrichales; family Calditrichaceae; genus JAFGKZ01. The sequence goes on from JARRPN010000024.1 coordinate 11,083, forward strand.
TGATCCAATGATATGATCATTTGATAGTGAATCAGTCAAACTCTTTAAAAGGGTTATCTGATTAATAAATTTAATTTCGTATCCCTGATCTTTTAACTGATAAAATAATTGCTCAGCTATTCTTATATTTGCATATTCACCGGGAATGTACTGTTCAATCATACCCCCTGCCTGCTCAATTTGATTTATAATCGATTTATCCGGTTCATATTCAAATTATGTTTCATTGTTTTATTTATCGAAAAATACAATCATTATAAATGTAATGCATCTAAACGCGTTAAACAATAACCTAAAGCACATCCACAGGGTAATGATATATATAATAATACTTCTTTGATTAGATTATCACTTTTCAGAATAACATTAATAGGGTGCTAATTGAAATTTAATCAGAAAAAAAGTGTATAAGAATAGTATTTTTAACTTGTTAAATCATTTAATAGTTAATAAATTTTTAAAACGGCCGATATAGAACATATTCGTGAATAATTTTCACGACAAAATTAACCTGAAAATTATAATCTGCACAAAAATTCAAATGCTAATCAAATTTAACCGGGAGGCTTAAATGAAATCTTTCATAATTAGCATAATAGGTATTTTGTTATTAGTTACGTTAAGTATCGCTGATGAAACGGAAGGAAAATTCAAACTCGGAATAAGGGGAGGCGGTACGTCCTACTGGGGTGATATTGATGATCAACCCTTTGGTTTATATTACGGTGGTACTGTTGATTATTGGGGCTCCAATTATCTTGGAATCGGTGCTACGTTTGGCCAGGGATTCATCAGCGCAGAAGATGAAAATTATTATTTTGAATCCAAAACCTGGATTTATAATGTCTTATTTAGAATTAAACCCTTCCCATCATTTGTTCTGAATCCTCAGCTAATATTGGGTTTTGATGTATATTATTTTGATCCCAAGAATAAAAAGGGATGGAGTTTGCCTAACAATATGAATGAAGAATATGATAGATGGCAATATGCAGTACCGGTTGGTGCTGGATTTGCCGTATTTTTAAATGAATATATATCTTTGGATGCGGAAGCACTGTATCATATTACTTTTACGGATTATATCGATGATCTTAAACAAGGTGGAAAAAATGATGGTATCCTGACTGTTAGTGGAGGAATTTCAGTATATTTTGGAAAAGCTAAAGATACTGATAAAGATGGTATTCCCGACAAAAAAGATAAAGCGCCAAGGTTACCAGAAGATTTTGACGGTTTTGAGGATGAGGATGGTGCACCTGAGATCGACAATGATGGCGATGGTATTCATGACTCATATGACAAAGCACCTCTGGAAGCAGAAGATCAGGATGGCTTCCAGGATAAAGACGGTATTCCTGATTTAGATAACGATGATGATGGTATACTTGATGTAAATGACGCCTGCCCGGGAACGGATGCTACTGTTGCAAATGGAATTGAAACAGAAGAAGATATGGACGGATTCGAAGATAGTGATGGTTGTCCGGATGATGATAATGATAAAGACGGTATTCCGGATACTAAGGATCAATGTCCTGATCAAGCTGAAAATTTTAATAATTTTCAGGATGAAGATGGTTGCCCGGATGAAAAAGATGAGATGGCAATGGATAAAGGACAGGCACTCATTCTTGAAGGTGTGAATTTTGCCAGTGGTAGTGCTACTCTTACAACAAATGCGAAACGTATATTAGATAAAGCTGTTGAGGTCCTAAAGAAATATCCTCAGATGGAACTCGAAATACGTGGATATACTGATAATACTGGTTCTTACAATGGTAATGTAAGTATATCTAAAAGACGTGCGGAATCTGTAAAAGCATATTTGGTTCTGAATGGAATCTTCCCAACCAGACTTAATACAAAAGGTATGGGCCCAGAAAATCCAATCGCACCAAATACCACATCCGAAGGTCGAGCAAAAAATAGACGTATTGAATTTTATCGTGTTAAATAGTTTTAATTCTACTCAAAAAAAGCCGGCAAATTTAATTATTTGCCGGCTTTTTTTATACACTCCTCAAATAAATTATAAGATCAAATCACAAAGATTTAATAAAAATATTGTTCTGTTGAAAAAATTGGAATAATATTATTAAATTATTCATTATTAAGCGATTATTAAATTGAATATATATAATGCATCAACACTAAAATTTTATTAAGAAAGGTTCAATTATGGATTTACAATTATTATATGACGGTGCCATTGATTTTATTTGGAGTGTAGGACCCAATCTTGTCTTAGCTATTGTTGTATTAATTATTGGATTCTGGGTAATAAAACTAATATCAAAAGGATCCAGTAAGGCAATGGATAAAGCAAAGATTGAAGAATCGTTGAAACGGTTCCTGTTAAGTTTAATTGGAATCGGTTTAAAAATACTACTGTTAATAAGTATTGCTTCAATGTTAGGCATTGCCACTACATCATTCGTTGCGGTATTGGGTGCTGCAGGATTGGCTGTTGGTCTGGCGTTACAAGGCAGCTTGGCAAATTTTGCTGGTGGTGTTTTAATTGTTTTATTTAAACCATATAAAGTTGGTGACTTTATAGATGCTCAGGGACATATGGGTTCAGTTGACTCTATACAAATATTTAACACAGTACTCAAAACACCAGACAATAAGACAATTATCATACCAAATGGTAGCATATCCAACGGTAGTATCACAAATTTTTCCACAGAAGAACGTAGGCGGGTTGATATGACCTTTGGCATTGGATATGGTGATGATATTAAAAAGGCAAAACAAATACTTACCGACCTTACCAAACAAGACGACCGCATATTGAATGAACCCGAACCTATGATTGTTGTTTCAGAATTAGCTGATAGTTCTGTTAATTTTGTAGTTCGTGTATGGGCTAAAACATCTGATTATTGGGGTATTTATTTTGATATGCAGGAAAAGGTCAAATTAGAATTTGATAGACAAGGTGTTTCAATACCTTTTCCGCAAACAGATGTACATATATATCAACAAAGTTAAGATTTTTAAACACGATATCGCAGATCAGGAATGTATTATAATTTATATTAAACTGGTAACAGTAAGAATTATTCTTTATCATAAAATAGATTATTGTTATTTTATATTTAAATAACAGATAAATACTTTCATGATATGAGACTTCACAATTTTATTATCTAAATAGTGAGAATTTTTTACTGATTATTTCTAAAGGCTAACTAATGAATACTTTGAAGAAGATGAAAATCAAATCACTAAAACTTATTTTTCTTATTCTTAGTGTATTATATCTTAATCAATGCGCGGAGGTTTTGGATTTACTAAGTAAAGCAAATATTCAGGAACCTTCGGTTAAGATATCTAACATTAAAATGACAGGGCTAACATTTAATGATGTGGATTTATTATTTAATATCGATATCAATAATCCAAATAGCGTAGGGATAAATTTAACCGGATTTGATTATGATCTTCAGATTGAACACAATTCTTTCATAAGCGGTAAACAAGAAAACGGATTAGCAATAAAAGCTAGTGGATCTGAAATTGTTCAGCTTCCACTTACATTAAAATTTAAAGATATCTATAATACATTTTCCAAATTAAAAGATCTGGACAGTGTTCAATATAAGCTGAATACAGGATTATCATTCAATCTTCCTGTTCTGGGAAATGTCAGAATTCCAGTCAGTAAATCTGGGAAGGTACCTGCATTAAAAATGCCATCAATCGGATTTAATAAAATCAAAATGGATCAACTTAAATTAACCGGTGCTGAGTTAACCCTTCAACTTAAACTTGATAATCCAAACACATTTACATTTGTTCTAAAAAATATGAATTATAAGTTCAACGTTGCTGGAACTCAATGGATTAACGGGAAATTAAACCAGACAACAAATATATCAGCTAAACAGGAGAATATTATTAATATACCCATATCATTGAATTTTATCAGTATGGGACAATCTGTATATAACATTATTAAAGGCGACCAAAAGTTAACTTATACACTAAATGGCAATGCGGAATTGGGAAGTTCGTTATCAATACTAGGAGACATTAATTTACCATTTAATCAAACAGGAAGTATGAATATTGAAAAATAATAAATTTAGAAGGAGGTTTCATGATAATTAAAAAAATTACATTAGCTTGCTTTATAGCTCTTCTGATTTTTTCTTTTGCAAACGGCCAGGAAACTGAAGAAAAAAAGCCTGAATATGGTTGGAAAAATGAAGGCGTTGCCGGTTTGAATTTCACTCAAAATAAATTTGATAACTGGTCTCAGGGAGGTGAGGACTCCTGGTCATGGCAACTGGATGTTAACACAAAATTTGTAAATGATCAGGAAAAATTTAACTGGAGTAATTCCATAAAAATCTCATATGGTAAAACTAAGGTTGGAGATTCCGGTGCACGCAAAGCAGCTGACGAGATAAAATTAGAAAGTGTCTACACGTACAAGTTGAATCACTATGTAAATCCTTATGCTGCGGCCACAGGATTAACACAGTTTACGGATGGATATGATTATGGACAAGATCCTAAAGTAAAGATCTCAGGATTCTTGGATCCAGGCTATTTCACCCAAAGTGCCGGTATTGGCTATGAGCCGAATGCACATATAAAATCAAGGCTTGGCGCTGCGTTAAAAGAGACTATTACAAAAAGTGATACTGCTGCAATCATTTATGCAGACGGAGAGGAAAACAGAGTCGAATACGGTATGGAATCGGTTACAGATATCAGCTACAAATTTAATGAGATTTTATTATATACCTCTAAACTGGAATTATTTTCCAATCTGAACCGTATCGATGAGATTGATGTAACATGGGATAATTTAATTTCTGCAAAATTATCCAAGTATCTCACAGCGAGTTTGAATGTCAAATTATTTTACGATAAAGACATCTCTACTAGAAGGCAGTTGAAACAAACGCTGGCAGTTGGATTATCCTACACATTGTTCTAAAGATAAAGCCAGGTGTTCTGCCTGGCTTTTTCAATTGATAATAGATTTTTCAAGTATCAATTTAACTTTGTCTATCCGTTTTTCAGTTGCTTCTAATATCTCAATTCTGAATCCATCAAATTCTATTATTTCTTCAGCTTTTGGAATTTTACCTTGATTTTCCAAAATATAACCCGCAAGTGTTTCACTTTCGTTTGATTCGAAATCTAATCCAATTAATTCCGACAATTCATCCAATTCAACTTTGGCATCAATTACCCAGGTAAACTTATTAAGAGCTTTAATTTGGGGTGTGAGCTCACCAATTTGTGTAAAATCACCAAAAACTTCTTCGATAAGATCATCCGTGGTAACCATACCAGCTGTACCACCATATTCATCCAGTACGATGGCTGTCGATATATTTTTTTCCTGAAATTCCCTAAGCAATTCAAGACAATTTTTATTATCCGGGATAAAAGGAACTTGTTTTAAAATGGTGTTGATATCTTTTTCTTTATTATTGATAACATCATACATAAATGCAACACCCATGATATTATCTAAATCTTTATCATATACAGGTATGCGCATTTTCTTATTTTCATACATTAAATCTTCTAGTTCATCCCAGTTTGTTTCTTTGGAACAGGCAATGATATCAGTTCGGGGAATCATAGCTTCACGCACTTTGGATTCTGAAAAGCCGAGTATTTTTAGTATATATTTTTGTTCCTGACTGTCTTTTGTTTTTGTTTTGTAACCTGTACTTAACAGCAATTCCATTTCTTCACGTGAAAAATACGTACTAAAATTTTGGGATGTTAAATTGAAGACTTTCAATATTGATTCCACCAGATAATTAATGCCTTCAATGATTGGTTTAAGCAGAATATAAAAAATCCTAACAATCAACAAAGTTTGTAAAATAATTCGGTCTGCAACTGACCTGAATAATGTTTTTGGTAAAATCTCACCAATAAAAAGAACTACAGCCATTATTATAATCCAGCTGATCGATTTATTTAAATAACCAATAAATACAACCGTGGCAAAGGTAGTATAGAGGATATTTGCAAAATTATTACCTACTAAAATTGTAGAGAAAAATTTTTCCGGTGCTTTTACAAAAATGGATGCATTCTTCGAAAGTTTTACTTGTCTTTTTTTCCAAACTTCAAGACGAAGCCTGTTAAATTTTGTAAATGCCGCTTCCGAACCGGCAAAGAAAAATGAAAGTATCAGTCCAAATATGGCAAGATAAATTTCTATCATAGTGAATAGATCACACTCTGAAAAATTATTTCTTAATTTTTAAAATTTTTTCAATGGTAGCAATTAAATTACTGCTATCAAAAGGCTTAAAAAGTACAGCAGCAAAATCCGACGTATCTGCGTCATTTGGTAAATCCACTGACGTATAAGCAGAAATTAGTATAACAGGAGTTTTTATTTTTTTAGCTCTGATTTTCTGCAATAACTCTAAGCCATCCATTAGTGGCATTTGCATATCAGATATTATTAAATCATATTTATTTTTATCCAACAGGTCTAAAGCTTTACGTCCATTACTGGAAATCTCCAGATCATAATTTTTCTTATTCAGAAACAACGCAACCATGCGCTGCATATTGGGATCATCGTCAACAAGCAATAACCTTACTGATTT
>JARRPN010000024.1:17754-18766 GCA_037382875.1 Calditrichaceae bacterium
TTTTTAGATTTAGTTCTTCGACTCATCCAACTCCTTTAAAAATCTTTGTAATGCAATAAAAAATCTTGAGATTGGAAATCCTACTACGTTAAAGTAACAACCATCAATGCATTCAATCAATATTGAGCCCTTTCCCTGAATCGCATAGGCTCCTGCTTTGTCCATAGGTTCTCCTGTGCTCACATAAGCTGAGATATCAAAAAAAGTCAGTGATCTGAATTTAACTTTTGTTGTGACCGTTTCAAAGTAACTTTTATTTTGCATACTACAAATTAGCCCAAACGCAGTCATTACCTCATGAGTTTTTCCGCTAAGTTTTTTCAACATTTCCATAGCATCTTTTTCATCTTCTGGTTTTCCCATGATATGATGATCCAGGACCACAATTGTATCAGCTGAAATGACCACAGAATCCGGATTTGATTTTGCGATCGTCTCACCTTTTTTACGCGCATTGTTGATTAATCCATCCATAATGTTATTCGGGTTAATTTCATCTTCATCAACATCGCTTCCAATCACTTTAAATTTCATCCCAATATTATTCAACAACTCAGATCGTCTTGGTGAAGCGGATGCTAAAATAAAATCAAGTTTATTATAGTTTTCAATTAAGGAATCCAGCATCACTCACTCCAATATAAATAGAAAGCAATCCAACCAGCATATCCAGCTTAAGAAGATGACTAATTTTACCCAGACTTGAACTATTATTGTGCCACCAGAGCACGAGACAGATCCCGGCAAGTACAAAATCCACACCCAATAGTACAATCCAGAAATAATATTGATTATATATATTAGTAAAGTACGGAATTAAAGTTAGAATAATTAAAATTGAAAATATAACATTTACCAATAATATTGATTCCTTTTTTCCATATCGACCGGCAAAAGTAACGGAATTATGAGCCATATCCCATTCCAAATCCTGCATATCTTTATCCACTTCCCGTCCAAAATGAAAAAACAAAGCAAACACTGCCGGTATAATACCATCCATCCAGTTACT